>JBKJIP010000446.1:0-4114 GCA_046598515.1 Fimbriimonadaceae bacterium
TGAAGAACCGCCGCGAGGCGTTGGAACAACAGGAAGCTTCGGGCGCCCTCATTTGGATGACAGAGGGCGATGTGGACGACCCCGTGGGGGACCTCGAGCAAGAGCGAAGGGTGAAGGTTCTGAGAACGGCCCTCAATGCTTTGCCGATCCACCACCGCACGGTGATCATTTTGAGAGACTTGGAAGAGCGCGAATACAGCGATATCGCCGAAATCCTGAGCTGCACGGTGGGAGGCGCAAAACTCCGCGTCCTCCGAGCGCGACGCGCTCTCCGTGACCGAGTCGCTCCCCTCCTGACCGATTGATTTTGAGTAAGAACATGAACCGAAAGCGTGAAGAAGAACTGATGCAACTGGCCTTTGGCGACGTGCGCCGAGAAATGGGCCACATGCAGGGTGAGATCAGTGCCGATCCCGAAGCGGCAAAGACCTATCAGGCCTACTGCGAAATGCGCGAGGGTCTCAAGGCGCTGCGCGACGTTCCGGAAATGCAGATCAGCACCGAGCGGCTTCGCGATGCGATTTTGAAAGAGGGCCTTCAGCCCAAGCCGGCCTCCGGTTGGAACTGGTCCTGGCTCGCGACGCCCATCGCCGTCGGCGCGTGCGCCTTCGTCGTGGTCACCATGATGCGCAAGCCGGCCACGCCGTTCCCGGGTGCCGAGAACCTAGCGGCGACTGGATCTTCGATTATTGTTGGTGAACCGAAAACTGAAGTTGCGACGAATGTTAGCTTGAATACCGAGTTCAATAATGTTCTCAGGAACATGATCGATCCGCTGAAGCCCGTCGATTTCGGGACCGTCGAACTGGCTGAATCCGTTCAGCCTGTGGCCAAACGAGGATCCTATCGCCCTAATCGGGGCAATACACCGGTGGCGACTGTGGCGACGATGACGAAGCCTGTTCCCGGGTTGTCGAAGTCTCTTTCTCTGAGTTCGAACTCGCCGAGCTTGAATGAGCGGAAGGCAGAAACGATGTCCTTCGGGTCAGCTCAGGGCGATTTCGATTCCGCGAATACTAAGATGTCCTTTAAGTCGGCGGCCGAAAGCGCGGCTGCGCCGAACGATATCGTGCAGATTGAATCGAAGATGGACATCGAGAGCGGTGCCGCTAAAGCCACGGAGGTAAAAGGAAACCAGAATGTTGAAATCGGTGGTTAGTTCCCTCCTGCTTTCTGTTCTCGGTTCTGGTCAACAGCTGTCTTCGACGGCCGAGGACACGGCTTGGAAAGCGATCCAGCCCCGGATCGCCTCGATCATCGGCGGTTCGCCTGCTGGCGGCGTGGCCGTTTTGATCAGCGATCAAGGCGATTTTCTGGTTCACCGAAGCGCGTTGCCGATGGGCAACTTCGTGCTCGCTCGCATTCACGACGGGCAGATGATTCAGCTAAATTTCGTGGCTGCCGATGATGTAACCCAACTCGCATTGCTGCGAGCCGATACTTGGCGGCCAAACAAATCCCTTCCTCTCGTATCGAACGGCTATGCCGGCCGGAAAGAGGTCGGAGTGCAAAAGAACAGCGCACTCATCGCCGTCTTGCCGAGCGGCCCCATCCGGGCGATCCTCTCACAGGAAGACAAAATGGGCGTCCTGCCCTCCAAACGTGGGGTCACCCTTAACGAGATTCGATTTGAGAAACCGGGCACAAACTTTGGCGGGGGTCTCGTGTTCAACCTTCAAGGCAAGCTCGTCGGCGTGCTCGGCGCAACCCTTGAGGTGGAGCAAGCCAAGGCACCAGTTGGCTTCGCGCCCGCTGGAGTTCGAAGCAACAGTCAATCCGATTCCGCCAATCGCGGTAGTGGTGCGGGAGGCGGTGGCATCGCAACTTTTGGTGCGACCGGGCTGATGAACAGCTTCGGTCCGGGTCAGATGACGGTTGCGTATTCGATCACGTCCGATCTGCTATCTCGGGTTATCGACGGCTTCCTTTCCCCCAGTCATCGTCCTTCCCTGCCCATCGTTGGCTTGGTCTGCGCGGATTCTGTTTCCGGCGGTGCGCAAGTGACCACGATCACCAAGGGCTCTCCAGCGGACTTGGCCGGAATGCAGGTTGGGGACGTAATTTTGAAGTTCGGTGACTATCCGATCACGTACACGACCGAGTTCATGAAGCTCGTTCTGAAGCAGGAGATCGGGGCGACGGTTACGATCCAGGCGCGCCGCGGTCAAGACCTGATGACGTTCGACGTGAAGGTCGGCGCTTCCACCAACCCAGATTAAGTGGGCCGGATCATCTCGAATCGCTCACCATTGGCGAGGTCAATGTAATTCGGGCCCCCTAATCGACTGATAGGTTCGAATCCGCTCACCAGTCCATCCTTCAAGTATTCGCTCTTTACGTGAAATGCGACGATCTCGCCGATGATGTAGACCGCCGCTCCGACGCCTTCCCCATGGTCCACGACCTGGAACATCCGGCACTCAAAGTGAATCGGACTCTCCGCAACCCGGTGGGCGCGAACAAGAGTTGAATCCAGGCCATGGAAGTTCGAATGGGGCCACTCGCTTGTCGAAGCGTCATAACCTTTGCTCGTCGCGTTCATCCCTTCCGCCATTTCACGATCGACCAAATTAACCACGAACTCGCCGGTCTCTTCGATGTTCCGAAGGGTGTCCTTGCGGCGGCCCTCGGAGCCTTTGTTCACGCTGATGGCCAAAGAAGGTGGGTTCGCCCCGCCCGCCATGAAGAAGCTGAAAGGAGCGAGATTTGGGATACCGTTCGCGCCGATGGTGCTCACGAAGGCGATTGGGCGAGGCACGATCGCGCTGGCGATCAGGTCATACGCCTCGATGACCGACAAGTCGGAGCTGGCCAACGACACGAATTCACCCATCTCCTAGCATTATCTCCGCGAGCGGCCTTTTTCCGCCACGGAAGCCTAACGATTTGGACGGATATCCGCGTTCCGTGCATCCCGCTGTAAAATGCAGGTGTATTTGGATTGGAGGGCAATAAAATGGGAAATCGTAAAGTGATCTGTGCGCTGGATACGGGCGACCTCAATGAGGCGATACGAATCACACGCAAACTCGCGCCCCACGTGGGCGCCTTCAAGATCGGCCACGCCCTGACGCTTCCGTTCGGTCTGGACGTCATTCCTCAGCTCCAAGATGCGGGCGCGTCCCGAATCTTCCTCGACCTCAAGTTCCATGACATCCCGAACTCGGTCGGCCTCGCCGTGCGCGAAGCTGCCCGACGCCAAGTCTGGATGATGACCTTGCATATCTCAGGTGGTCCCGCCATGATGACGGCCGCCGTCGAAGAAGCCCGCTCTGTCAGTGATGAAGCGGCTCCTCTTCTCGTTGGCGTATCGGTGTTGACCTCGCTCGACCAGCATGTGCTGACCGACCACCTCGGAATCAGCCGTAGCGTCGAAGACCACATGGTCTATCTGTCGCGCCTTGCGGTGGAATGTGGCATGGACGGCGTCGTCTGTTCGGCCCAGGAAGTGAAAGCGATCCGGCAAGCAGTCGGACACGGTGTCATCGTCACCCCAGGTATCCGACAAAACGATGGCAGCACCCATGATCAGGTGCGAACGGGTAGCGCCGTGCAGGCTCTAGCCGATGGTTCGGACTATCTGGTCATCGGACGCGCCCTGACGCATACGGAAGACGTGGAAGCGGCCCTCGCCTCGTTTGGACTCGAGTCCATCAATCATTGAATCATCCGGAATGCGAGGCCCCCTGCCAAGGCGGGATGGAGGGGGCTCAAGCCCTGGTCGCTTGGTATCGCGCCAACAAGCGCGACCTACCTTGGCGTCGCACCTCCGACCCCTATGCGATCTGGGTCAGCGAGGTCATGCTCCAGCAGACCCAAGTCCAAACCGTTATTCCCTACTTCGAACGGTGGATGGCCCGCTTCCCGACGGTGGAGGCCCTCGCCTCAGCCGAGGTCGACGATGTTCTCGCCCTCTGGCAGGGTCTTGGTTACTACCGGCGTGTTCGGAACCTTCTTGCCGGCGCATCGTTCATCGTCGGTTCGAGAATGCCGTCATCCCGTGTTGAATGGCGGGCCGTCTCTGGAGTTGGTGACTACACGTCGGCCGCAATCGCCTCGATCGCGTTTGGCGAGAGGGTGGCCGTCGTGGATGGGAACGTCGAGCGCGTTTATG
>JBKJIP010000457.1:0-7110 GCA_046598515.1 Fimbriimonadaceae bacterium
TTCATCGGGGCGACGGCTTATAAACTGGGTATCCCATTGGCCACTGCAGACCGTCGATTGACAGGTTTGCCCTGGCTGCAGACCATAACCTGAGGAAAAAATGAAGAACGCCCCCGCATCAATCGACGCCTACCTAGATGCCATCGAATCGCCTGATGCCCGCCGCTGGATGGAAAAAGTCCGTGCCATCGTCACGAGCGAAGTGCCGGACGCCCAGGAAACCATCAGTTACGGCATGCCCACCTTCAAGCTAAAGAAGAACTTCTTCTGGTTCGCGGCCTTTAAGAAGCACTGCTCAATTTTCGGCATGCCCGTCGCCCAGTTCGGCGACGAACTGAACGGATACAAGCAATCCAAAGGCACCCTCCAGTTTCCGTACAACCAAGACCCGCCCGAAGACCTCGTCCGGCGACTAGTCCGAGCCCAACTCGAAGCGCAAGGCCCGGCCTAGGACTCAGGCACGGCCCCCATCACGATCGCCGCCCACGGCGCGTCTTCCGCGAGCGGATTCTCCACCCAGCGCCGCTCAATCCGCAGCCACTCGATTCGTGCCCGCGTCTCGAGCACCGTGGAAAGCGTCGCCAAGACCCCAAAGTAGTCGCCAATCTCCTCGTTCTTAGGCATCAAACCCTCACACTCTTCTAGGAACACTTGAAGCCCCGACATCGCATCGTCGATGAACTTCAGCCGCTGCTCCTTATCGATCACACCCAGGAAAAAGAATCGCAGCCGTACCAGGTCAGCCGAGTGGGCAATATCGGACCGTGGGATCGGCGGATGCATCCACTTCTGCAGTTCCGCGACACCGTCGGCAGAGATGCACACAATCCCCTCGACCGCGCCTTCCGCCCGAACTAACATACCAAACTCCAGAAGCCGGCGAGACACCGAGTAGGCCGTGCCCGCGCGAGATTTATGATAGGACGACGCCGACATCGACAGCTCCTTCATGATCGCGTAGATCGAGCAAGGTCCCCGGAGCCAGGCTAAACCCAGAACCGTGAGTTCTAGGTTCGATAAGGGCCGATCCTCGGGAGAAAGTCTCTTTTTCTTTGCCATGCGAACGGGCCCGAGGCTACCTTCTTGCCTTAGGAACTGATTTCAGAGATTGGAAGCTAAAATCCTGTCATGGTGGTCCCCCTCATTTTCGCGGCCTATGGCTCGTCGCTGATCACGGAGATTCGGACCAAGCTAGAAGTCCCGGCCATGGGGATGTTAACGATTGAGAATGGGCTCGCGAGCACGCCCGAAGTTGAAGGCAATACGCGCTTGGGGTTCAACGATCCGATCAAGCCGGATATGCCTTGGCACCTCGGCTCGAACACGAAGGCGTTCGCGGCCGCGCTAGTCGCAATCCTCATCGAAGACGGCCGACTGTCCTACAGCGCCAAAGTGCTGGATGTTCTCGAAATCGACCCGAAGTCCGTCTCCAGCGAATGGAAGGATCTTTCCGTTCGAACTCTCTTGGAGCACACCAGCCGGATTTCACCTGAAAGCTACCCCGGTGGATTCGGCTGGTATGAGGACAAGCGACCCATCCGCACCCAGCGCCTCGAATACGCGAAGAAGGCTTTGTCCGCGCCGCCGACCATGAGTGAAAAGTTGGTCTACTCAAACGCCAACTACGTCATCTTGGCCGCCGTCTGCGAAAGGGTTGCGAATAAGGATTGGGAGAAGCAGATCGAAGAGCGCATCTTTAAACCGCTCGGAATCACCACCGGAGGCTTCGGGCCCTGCCCGCCGAAAGCTCCGCAGCCGCATAAGGTATCCGAAGGCAAGTTCGCACTCTTGGATGTGGGCGACGTAAAGGACAACGCGCCCGTCCTGATGCCCGCATCGGGAATCCACATGTCCCTCGCGGATTATGGGAAGTGGCTCCAGGCCGTCCTTACGGAAGGCGGGATCATGTCCAAGAGTTCGTGGCGACTCTTACTGACACCGACCTCGATCCGCGGGGGCTATGCGGGCGGTTGGATTCTTGTTCGCGACCACGGAATCTCCCGCTACATTACGCACTGCGGTTCGAACACGATGAATACGGCGGCCTGTTGGATCGACTTCACCAACCGCCGCGCGATTGTCATGTGCGCAAACGGCACCACGGAGGAACTCCTCAAAACCATGAATGAGGCGTGCATGAAGTGGGCCGCGAGAAAGTAGATTAGGGTGCCGGCGTCGTCGAAGTGGAAGTCGTTGCAAAACCCTTCCGGGTCATCGTCCCCCAAGAACTTTCCTTCTTAAGGAGCCACTTAAACATTCCCTCCCAGCGCCAATAGACCTGGATCTGTCGGATGCCAATGGCCTCCACAACCGCACCAATGATCAGCTTCAGGATATCTCCGAGGGGCAAGCGCGTCGGGCTGAATCGCATCTCGAGGAAGACGGCCATGAACGTCAAGTTGATCCCGAGACAAAAGCTAGAAAAGAAAAAGAGCCAAATCGTTTCTGTGCTTAGAGCACCGGAAATCAGCCCGTACACGACGACGAAGTATCCAATGAGTTCTGCAATTGGACTGCACGCTTCAAACAGAAACTGAAAGGGCATGGCAAGCCATCCAAGGGCTCCGACCTTTCTGTTGAACAGCAGCCCCCGATACCAGCTTAGACATTCCAGCAGGCCCCGGTGCCAACGCACACGTTGTCGGCGAAGAATCTTGAGATTCTCTGGGACTTCTGTCCAACAAATTGCTTCAGGGACGAATCCAAACAGGCAGTGTTTGCCCTGTGCGCTGTAGTGCTTGTAAAACCGCAGGACCATGTCCATGTCCTCCCCCAGAGCGGATTTCTTGAACCCATTAAGTTCGAGAACGGCTTCCCTTCTGAAGACGCCGAAGGCACCGGAAATGAGAGGCAGCGCTCTCATCGACGCCCAGCCAACGCGCCCAACCATAAACGCCCGCGTGTACTCCAGGACCTGAAATATAACGAGGGGAGTCCAAGGGATTCGTTGCTCGACCACTTTGCCATTTTCGACGCGGCAATCGTTGACCGCCTTTACGTTTCCTCCGACGCCAATCATCTCGGGGTACTCCTGCATCTCCTTCAGCAATAGGCGGATCGCTCCACGATCGACGATCGTGTCGGCATCGAGAATGGAGATGCAATCCTTCGAAGAAACGTTGATTCCCGCATTGGCGGCGTCGGCTTTACACCCCCCATTTTTCTTGTTGATGACCAGTATTCGAGGGAAGGAGTCGGACTCGTAGGTGGCAATGACCTCCGAACACTCGATAAGGCGACGATATGGAAGGTTGCGCTTTCGGAGATTGAACTTCTCCACCAAGATCTTCAGGGTGTCGTCTTTCGAACCGTCGTCGACCACGATGATCTCGAAGTCGGGAATGGGCATGTGAAGAAGAGAACGAACCACCGTCTCAATGCTCGCCGATTCGTTGTATGCCGTGAGAATCATGCTGAGTGACGGGAGGGCCTGGAACTCCAGGCTGAGGTCGTCCACGACGGAGATATTTTCCCGCCTGAGGTGCGTGCGATAGGCGCTAAAGAAGAGCCACAGGCACATCGACGTGTACAGCATCCCGTAGAGAACGAGCAGATAGGCTAGGCCGCGCAGGGCAAGATCCATTCCTGTTCCTCCTCTTTCGATTCCTCTTCCGCGTAGTTCACCATTTCGGTACCGTAGCGATCTCCAAACAGGTGAAGCTGATCTCGCTTGATCGCGCCCGACCGGAATCCCTTCTTTAGAGCTCGGCCGGCGGCGATTCTAACCTCATAACTGAGGTCGCAGACTGCTTCGCTTAGGAGGTCGGCGACATCTCTTCCGATTAGTGGATTGAAGCTGAGTCGGTCAAGATAAGCAATCTTGGCCATGCCGTCGAGCTGATGCCAACGTTCTCGAACGAACCAGATGTCGTTGACGTCGTTTCCTTCTCGAAGGAGGGCGGCGGCGATGCGCAGGCTCGACGCGAAGGGATTTTGGGCGAGGAAGATTCGACGGTCCATAGGGTTTAGCATTCGAGCCAAGGGCGACAATTTGAGAAGATTCGCGGGATTTGTGATCTGAAGCAGGTGAAAGAGCGCGGCGGCGGACATACCGTCGGGAGAGCGGCGCCGAAGAACCTCCATCGCTCCCTCGAGGCTCACATTCTGCTTGAGCTTCAGTTCAACCAAGATACCGATGACACGGTCGTCTGAACGCCGCCCCATTGTTGCCGCGGCCATGACGACAAGATTGAGGCGACCCGAGTCCATCGCGGTTTCCGCTGCTACCTGATCCGATGGCATATCTAGAGCGTAACAAGCGACGAGATACGACTCGAGCGCCCATCGGTTGGGCCGGTTTCGATAGGCATCGAGAAGGTCCGTGGCAATCTCATATCGCAGCACTGCATTGAGCCCAAGGGTGTCGTGTACATCGTGCACGTGACGGATCAAGAGAGCAAGTGATCGCGTTCCACACCGATATCGAAGTCGACGGTGACGTTCGCGCTCCTTGGATGGCGTTGCCGTTAAAGCATAAATGTATGCCAACGAACCTTCGTCGCGAGGGCGCGGCCCGCGGGCGCGATACCGGAAAATCGTAAACAGCAAAACGAAGTTGCCGACTAAACAGGCGGCAACCACGCAATTGAGAACGAAATCTAGGCTAGAAGCGAATGACAATGCCGAAACCGAGAGTCCTTACCGGGGCAAGTTCGATGGCGGCGGTAACGCCGAGGTTGTCGCGGAACATGTGGGTCGCGCGCAATCCGATGAGGGTATGGTTGACCGTTTGCTGGCCCCCGAGAATGGAATAGTCGATGTTGCTTGAGGGTCCGAAAACGAAGACGCCGACCACGCTACCCTTCTCGTCGTAGTACCAGTCGAACCAGCCGCGATATGTCGCCGAGCCAAGTTTGTCCGGCGCGATCACTTCGCCGGCGATACGGTAGCTCTCCCAGTAACAGTCGAAGCCGAATCGATAATCCGTGACATCTGGGTTCGCATCGTAACGACGGGCGCCGACGTGCAACACCAGCGGCCCCTGCAGAAACCTCAATTCGCCGCCATACCAAGGGGCAACCCGATTGCCGGATAGACGGGGCGCGCCAAGCACTTCGAACTCGAAGTTCTTGTCGATCTTGCCGCCCACGGTCAGGATGGCGTTCTTGTCAACCGTCTTCGCACCATTTCGGTAGAGCTCGATTTCTTGGAGTCGAACGTTGGCGTACCAACCACGCTCAAACTTCGAAAAGAAGTTCGCGTAGCGAATCTGGATGTGGCCATTGGGAACCGAATACTCGTTCTCAAAGCCGACGGTAAGCGTGTTCTGCTTTTGTTCTTGAGCAGCGCCGAGGGTCGCCGAAGCGAGGACGGCGAAAGGGATGATTCTCTTCATGAAGTTCCTCGGCGAACCACGCCGCTCATCTGAGAAACGAGGTTCGCGAAATCGATGGGTTTGTGCACGACACGGGCAGACTTGCGCTTGGCTGCGTAGTCGATAGCGGGGTCGAATCGGTTCGAAAGATAGAAAATGACGGCGTCTTTGAACTTGGAATCGGCTCGGATCGAGCGCAAAACTTGCATGCTCGAAACCAGGGTGAGCGAGGCTCCGAGCAGGATGACGGAACCCTCTCGCGCTTCCGCGAGATGGTTCAAAGCTTGAACCCCATCATCCGATCGCAACACCGCCCAGTCCCTCCGTTCCAATTCCTGTTCCAGGAAGGCACGAAAAAGCGGATCGCTCTCGATCAGCCACGCATTCCCCATCACCGTATTTTTATCGGGTCGACAGGTTCAAAACTGGAGTGGGTATGACCCCTCTCATCGATCAATATCTCCGAGCACGATAGTGGGAACGCTATCGGCCCAGGATTGCGTCCATGGCACGGCTGGCGTTTGCGACGCGGACCATGGGGTGGTGTTTATAGAGCGGGATCATCTCCGCGGTCACCGGTCCTTCGTAGCCGATCTCACCAATCGCAGCCATCACTTCCGGCCAGTTGACATCGCCTTCCAGCAGATCCACAAACCCTTCGGCGGTGCCGACCGCGCGGCGGAAATCCTTGAAATGGATGCCAACGACGCGGTGCCCGAGGTAGCGGAGCCAGTCTTCCGCATAGCCGAATGGAATCAGGTTGGCGACATCCACGTACGCGCCGACCCAATGGGAATTGAACTGGTCGACGAACGAAGCCATTTCGGCGGGGCTGAGAAGAAACTTGTTCCAGACATTCTCGATGCCCATGCGTACCTGGGCGATTTCCGCGGTTGAGATGGCCCGCTTGATCCCCTCGCTCGCATACTGCAGGACGTGCGCGTAGGGCAAGTTGGGACGATCTGGCTGGAAGAAGACGTCGACGGCGCCGGGGATCGTCAGGTGGGTTTTCGCTCCAATCCAGGAGGAAATCCAGAGCATTTTTTGGAGGTCCTGAAAGGCACCCTCGCGCTGATCGATGTCCCCATCGGCCAGGCTCCGACCCCAATACAGGCCGCTCGCCGTAGTCGGGATTTTGATGCCGATGCGCTCGGCTTCCGCCTTCAGCTCCGCGCACACATGCTCGGGCGTGAAGCAGTCGAAGGCTTCCCCGCCGATCGCGATCTCGACGGCGTCAAAGCCGTTATCCTTGGCGATCTTTAGAAAGTCGAAGGGATCGAGGGTGCCCTCGAGGCCACCCGGAACGGACCAGTAGTTCAAAGACTTCAGCAGCACGCCTCGCAATATACTTCAAGGCAGTGAAAAGGGAGTTTAAAGCCAAGGACTTGGCGGCATGGATGGGCGGGGAGCTCCGTGGAGATGATGTAGCCGTCACCGGCTTTGCCACGGATTCACGATCTTGCGAAGCGGGAGAATTGTTTATTGCCATTCAGGGCGCGAATGTGGACGGGCGGGACTTCTTGCCGACGATCACTGCGGCTTGTGCTTTGGTCGAGCCTGGTCATCCGGCCCTGGAGATGTCAGGGCTCCCTTTGATCATTGTCGAATCGGTTGTCGAAGCGCTTGCGTCCTTTGGAAGGTTTCTCCGGGCTCAATTCGATGGCCCCGTGGTTGGGGTAACCGGTTCGGTTGGCAAGAGTACGGTCAAAGAGCTGGTCGCGGCGGCTTTGAGTCCTCTCGGTGAAGTCGTAAAAACCGAGGGGAATCGGAACACGGAGTACACCGCGCCTCTGATG
>JBKJIP010000464.1:0-5901 GCA_046598515.1 Fimbriimonadaceae bacterium
CAGACCCCAGACCCCAGACCCCAGACCCCAGACCCCAGACCCTAGACCCTAGACCCTAGACCCTAGACCCTAGACCCTAGACCCCAGACCCCAGACCCTACCTACCGCTCGCTGGCAGGAGGTGCGTCTGGATAGTTATGCCTAAGCTCGACCGGCGGCGGGGTGGATTTCTTGCGCAGCTTGATATTGATCAGCTCGACGATGACGGAGAAGGCCATGGCGAAGTACGTGTACGCCTTAGGCACATGCTGTCCAAACCCCTCCGCGACCAAGTTTCCGCCGATGAGAACGAGGAACGCGAGGGCGAGGATCTTGACTGTGGGATGCTTCTCAACGAAGTCGCTGAGGCGGCCCACGAAGATGAGCATGAAGATCACCGAAATGATGACCGCCGCGATCATGATCTCGACGTGCTTCACCATTCCGACGGCCGTGATGACGGAGTCGATGGAGAAGACGAGGTCGATGACGAGGATTTGCGCGATTACGGACGCCATCGACGACATCACCTTGGCGGGACCCGTTTCCGTGTGTTCCTCACCTTCCAGCTTGTGATGGATCTCATAAGTCGCCTTGGCGATCAAGAATGCACCACCCAGGATCAATATGAGGTCGCGCCCGGAGATGCCTTGACTTCCGATGTTGAAGATCGGTTGGCTAAACCGCATGATCAGACCAATCGAGAGCAGGAAGAGAATCCTGGTTATCACGGCCAGCGCGAGGCCGATCTGCCTTGCCTTGTGGCGCTGCTCCTGCGGCAGCTTTCCGGAGAGAATCGAGATGAAAACGATGTTATCTATGCCGAGGACAATCTCGAGCAAGGTCAGAGATAACAGGCCGATCCATGTGTTCGGGTCGCGCAAAAGCTCAATCACGTTGGGGATTATACGGATGAGCCAGGCATTCGGATTCAGTTAGGCGCACCGAATGTGCGACATAGAACGTAACTGAGGTTGATGTTTGCAATCGGAGGGGTGCTGATTTTGGCCGTGGGTGTTCTACTCCTTCTGGCCCTTGTCATTTTCATGATCACCCTCGCCACCAAAGGAACGGTTCCTCCCCACTCCGAGCAAGAAGAAGTTCGCAAGCCCAAAGATTCGAATGGGTTATAATCTAGCCTGTCGCGGAGTGGTGTCCGAGTGGTCGAAGGAGCGCGATTGGAAATCGCGTACTCGGTGAAAGCCGGGTCGTGGGTTCGAATCCCACCCGCTCCGCCAGCGACTTAGCCGTGTCTTTCCAGCACGGCCCCTCTCCTCAGGGCTCGATGACGAACATTTCTCCGACGGAGATCGAGATCGCCCAGCGGGACGCCGTGCTTTCTGCCCTACTTCAAGCCATCCGGGACGATGTGCGAATCATGCTCCCCCCGGCCGCCGCCCTCGACGGCTCCGAAGTCGCCTTAATCCGAGCGGGCGAAGAAGCGAATCCCTTTGGTGGAACGGTTGGCAGTTTTCGCTACCAGTTTGAAGGCGAAGACGATCTTCTCCACCTAATGGTCGTGCGTCAGAACTACGCCGCATTGAGCCCCGAAGAAGGGCAAACCGTTGCCGCTTTCCTGTTGCCAAATTTGCCCCCCGCGCTGATCTGGCTAAAGCCGGGAGTTCTGTCCCAGAACTTCTATTTTGGGCACGATGAGCTGCTATCTGGTGGGTAGCTCCGGATCTCCCCCTCCCCAACGGTTCCCCCGCGCACACACATCGCAGGGGAACCAGGACATACGCACAATTAACACCTCCGAGGAAAAAGCCTTCGAATCGAAGTGACCAATTTGAAGCTATGTCCTGGTTCCCCTTCAAAGATGTTCGTGCTTTGAGGGGGAACCGTTGGGGAGGGGGATTTCCCGGGGAGCCTACTGAGGTGGCGGGGAACTTCGTCGGCCCATGCCAAATCCGAGGTCGAACATCGGCTTCCACTTCTTCATCATCTCTTTCCGCTTCGCCATCTTCGCGGCAAAGTCAGGCAGGTCGGTGATTTTCGTGGGTTTGCCACCAGCATCTACCTTGGCCGACCGATGGGTTTCCTGATAGCCGACTTTGTCGGTGCAGATAAGCTTCATCGTCAATGTAGACCGCGTCGCCGGCTTCACTTCGGTCGGCATCTGGCCCATGATCTCGGGCTGGCCCATCATCTCACCCATGCTCATCATTCCGGTTAGCATGTCGATCGACATGCCACCCATGTCGCCCATGTAGTCCATCATCCCCATCCCATCGCCCTTGGTGATGGGCATGAAGACGGGGTCCGACTTCTTCGTGAGGAGCAAGACTGCTCCGTTCGGCACACCCGACGGCATCGATTCCGTCGGCTCGTTCAAATAGTCTTCGGTCGTGGTCATGCGGGACATCTGAGTCTTCATCAATTCCTCAAAATCCATCGAGAACATGAGCTCCTCGTCGAAGTCTTCCATGCCACCCATCGGCTTGACATAGAGCTCGGCGCTATAGCAAATCCGCTCCACTAGCCGCCGCTGATCAGGAGAAAGCCCGCTCAGAGGAAGACCTTTGCCGACCGCAGAGTTACGCTGAGCCTGATTGAGCATTCCATAGAGCTTTAGGAGGGGTTTGTTTCTCCACATGTAGCTACTCACGCCGTAAACCGTGTAAATCTTGTCCATCAGGCTGTTGTTCGGGCCACCTAGGCGGTCTTCAGCACCGGCGAGCCAAGCCTTGTCCTCGAACTCCAATTCGTTACCGAGCTTAATCTTGGCAACGGCCGCGACCATCAGGTCTCGATCTACCCGCGGCTCAAATTCGTCCGGAATCACGATCGACCAGTTGTTCGCCTTATCAGGCATGAGCTCTTCCTCGACCGCATTTACCGTGATCTGCTTCGCACTCCTGTAATCCATCAAATGGTCGGCGACGTTAATGACAAGATTGTCCTTCACGTGCTCTGCATAGCCGTTCAGCACCTCGGTTTGGGCGGACAAGAATGGATCCTTTTCGCCGACTGCGGCCACGAGTTTCTTGAGTGATTCCGAGGCGCCCTTGGCCCGGCGCATGTAATCCCCACCCTCTTCATAGTAGGTCAAGGCAAGGGTTTCCGCGGCTTCCTTGGTGAGCTTGATGACCGGCGATTTGTCGGGCTCCGGCTTTTTCCCTTCTTCCTGGACATCTTTTTGTTGAACGTTAACTTCTCGAACGGCTGCCGCACTGGTTGCCGTCGTGAAACCGCCCATCTCTTCATCACCGTCGTAGTCACCCTGCAGGGAGGTCTGAAAAGCGGCGATCTCGTCGCCCTTCGCGTCGTACATGGTGAGTTTCACGGAGACGCCGTACTGGTTGGCGAATGCAAGATCGATCTTGGCGGGCTGGCCATTAATTCGCTTCGGTCGCATCGCCTCCTCCTGCTCCTTCATCATCTTGAGGAACTCGGGCGGCATTTGAGCCTCGTATTTCTTCATCTCCTCATCCATCTCGGTCGTCCCGCGCGCAGCCTGTTTGTCGACTTCCTTGTTATGAGAAAGGATGAGTTCCTGATAGAGCGCGACATCCAATGCCGGCATCGCGCGCTGCATCTGCGTTGGGCTTGAAGAGAAGACCATTCGCTGCCCCTCGCCAATCCCGGCGAGCGTTCCCGCGCCGATCTTCTGAGCCATGCGTGCCAGCGCTTTGTGGGTCGGCGTTGTCGTGCTCTTGGGGTCGAATGCCTGCTTGATGGAGGCTTCGATAGCGACGAGCCGGCTCTTTCGCTTTTCTTCCGCTAGCTTGCTGAGGGCGCCGGCATCCCGCTTCAGAATCTGCCGTCCGTCCGACGTCGTCTCCCAAGTTCCAAAGGTGACTTTGGCGATTTGCTTGAGAAGGTCTCCCGAAGCGACGTCCTTGACCCGGACGTAAACAACCTGCCACTCCACCTCAGGTGAGACCACGAGGGGAAGGCCCGTGATCTTAGCTAGCTCGGGCATGAGCTTACGAAGGGTTATTGCCTCCGACTGGAATGTGAGGGGCGACGATTGAGCAAGCAGTAAAGCGGCGGCAAGCACCATGTACCTATTGTATCGGAAGTCTATTCGCAGTTCCGGGACCGTCGTGCATTTTCGGGACGCGATAGGACCGGCTTGCAAGTTCACCATGGACCCAGCAGACTGAAAGCATGGACACTTGTACAAGCCACGCGCTGCTCGAACTTGCAACGCTCGGACCAACCCCCGAAGAAACGCGTGCTCGCCGCGAAGGAGAGTGACATGCTTCGCCGCGAAGCCGCGCTAGTGGGCGTCATTGCCGCCCTTGTCGTGACGTACGTGTTCGGATGGCGTCCGTGGCTTCTTGCCTGGGGTGCCACCAGCACTGAGCAGGGGATGGTTCTGCCTGGTGACGAGATTGTCTCGGATGCCGGGGCCACCGAAACTCGCGCCATCACCATCGACGCCCCCATCGCACAGGTCTGGCCATGGGTCGCCCAAACGGGCCAAGATCGCGGGGGATTCTACAGCTACGATCTTGTCGAGAACATGGTCGGCTGCGAAATGCCGACCGTGGACTACCTGCGGCCGGAGAAGCAGGAGTGGAAGCTTGGAGATCGCCTGTGGATGTATCCGCCCGAAAAAGCGGGAGGGGCGGGTTATGCGACGCTCCGGCGTTACGAGCCGGGCCGCGTTCTTGGCTTTGCGACTCGCATGGTCGGGACATCGCTCGAGCAACCCGAGAATGGCAGTTGGACATTCATTCTGTCCCCCATCGATGCGAAATCGACTCGGCTCATTATTCGCGGGCGAGGCACCGGACTGCGCAGTCTCCTCGGCCTCACGTTCGATCGATCGATCTTCGAGCCGATGCACTTTGCGATGGAAAAGAGGCAGATGATCGGAATCAAGCAGCTCGCCGAGGGCCGAGATCGCGGAAGAATTGAGAATCATGCGATGGTCGTTCTCTGGATTCTCAACACCATCGGATTTTTCGCTGGCTCCTTCATGGTCATGGCGGGCAAGGCTTGGCCGAAGAGCCTGCTCATGGTCTTCCTGTCGGGCATGTTGTTCCAGGTCTTCACTCTTGCCCAGCCTCCCCTGATCTTGGCTGCCCCGATGGGTGCCCTTATGCTCTACCTGTGGTTACGGCCAGCGAGATCTCGAGTCCCGAAGGAGTCCGTCGTGAGCGGAGTGCCTCGCGCGGCGTAGAATCTTAGCGATGCACCTGCTTCTTTACGATGGGGTTTGCGGTCTCTGTGATCGCTCGGTGCAGTTCGTGCTCCACCACGATAAGAGCGACCGATTCCGTTTCGCCACCCTCCAGGGCGAAACGGGTTCGGCCGCCGCCGCCAAACACGGTGTCGACCCGACTGAGCTATCTTCCTTCGTCCTGATCCTCGATCATGAGGGCCCCTCGGAAAGGGTCATGACCCGCGGGCGAGCCGGTATGCGCGTTCTCTGGGAACTGGGCGGTTTCTGGCGGATCTTCGGCTGGCTCTCGATTCTCCCCGGCTGGCTCGTGAATCCGTTCTACAACCTAATCGCGAAAAACCGCTATCGCATCTTCGGCAAGCTCGAAGCTTGTCGCATTCCCACTCCCAGTGAGCGAGCTAAGTTCGTGGACTGAGCACTCACTGACCACCGTGTGGGTCGCGGATGCCCGTCCCGCGACTTCCCTGGCATAGACCTTAGGGTCAGTTCTTAGAGGTAGGAAAAGCGAAGACCAGTTCCCCCGCTTCGTCCTTCGCATTCCCTTGACTCGGCAGGAATATCGTCACCACCGCACCCGCGCGCCCATCGGGAAGATTGATCGAAGTGATCGACGGGTTGGCGAACGATGTCGAGTTCCCCGGGGTCTTCATCTCCAAGCGATGGAACGTGCCCATGCCGACGCGATAGAGGATTCGCCAGGAACTCCAGTCAGCTTTCGTTTCTTGAGCCTCGAGTAGCGTGATCGCATAGGGCCCGAAGTGCGCCGTATCCCGATCGCCCACATT
>JBKJIP010000055.1:0-16872 GCA_046598515.1 Fimbriimonadaceae bacterium
ACCCGCGTGATGATCCTGACCGGGCCGAACATGGCGGGGAAGTCGACTTACCTGCGGCAGACCGCTCTGATCATACTCATGGCCCAAATCGGCAGCTTCGTGCCCGCGAAGAGTGCGAGGATGGGACTTTGCGATCGCATTTTCGCTCGCATCGGGGCTAAAGACGAGCTCGCCCTTGGCCAGAGCACATTCATGGTCGAAATGGTCGAGAGCGCGAACATCCTGAATCACGCGGGACCGAGGTCGATGGTCATTCTCGACGAAGTAGGCCGCGGCACGAGCACCTTCGATGGCCTTGCCATCGCCTGGGCGATGGTCGAGCACCTGGCCGCGATCGGGGCGAAGACCATGTTCGCCACGCACTATCACCAACTGAACGCTCTCGCCGACCAGATTCCGAATGTTGCGAACTTCCGGGTGAGTGTGGAGGAAGTGGGAGATGACATCGTGTGGACGCACCGCGTTCTGCCGGGGGGAACGGATCGGTCTTACGGAGTCCACGTCGCCCGGATGGCGGGCGTGCCCGCCGTGGTTCTGCAGCGGGCTGCTCAAATCCTGCGTGATCTCGAGGATAAGGACGCCGCCCCCAAGGTGGTTAAGACGGAGAAGCTCCAGTTGACCCTTTTTGAGGCAGAGGAGTCGCCGATGGTGTCGGCGCTGAAGAATCTGGACGTGAATCAGCTCACGCCTCTGGAGGCGTTGAGGTTGTTGGATGAGTGGAAGCGGAAGGTTTAGGCTGTCTGCAGGGCACGATGCATCCTTGCCCTTCCCTGGATTTGGCTAGCGTGGGCGTACCGATGACCGCGCTGACGCGTAGAATAGGACAGATCATGAAGTTCCGTCCGTATGCTTTCGGCCTCATCCTGCCCCTTGGGCTTGCCTGCACCGCGCCGGTGGCGCACGCGCCGGAGCCGCAGGACACTCAGACGCAGGTGGCGCAGAACAAGCCGGCGGAGGTGCCGGTCTACACGTACGAGGTGGTCAAGACATATCCCCACGATCCGACCACTTTTACGCAGGGCCTCATTTGGATTCCGGCGGGCTTCTACGAGAGCAGCGGTCTCTACGGCTTCTCTAACCTCCGCAAGGTGAACCTGGCCGATGGCAAGGCGATCCGCCGTCAATCCGTGCCCAACGAATACTTCGCGGAAGGGTTGGCCCTCTTCGACAATAAGCTCTTCCAACTGACATGGAAAGAGAACAAGGGGTTCATCTACGACGCGGACACCTTTAAGAAAGTCAAAGAGTTTTCTTACGATGGCGAAGGATGGGGGCTGACGAACAACGATAAGCAGCTCATCATGAGCGACGGCACGAACATGATCCGGTTCTTGAATCCGGAGACCCTCAAAGTCGAGCGAAAGATCTACGTTTATCACGATAATGATCCCAAGCAGCCCTACCTTGAGATCAACGAGCTCGAATACATCGAGGGTGAGATTTGGGCGAACGTTTGGGGCGTCGACGAAATCCTTCGCATCGATCCGGAGACGGGCAAGTTGCTCGGCCGTATCGACTGCACAGGCCTCCTCGGTTTCAAGCCGCTGGATTATGACGACGTGCTGAACGGCATCGCCTACGATGACAAGAACGATCGCATCTTCGTCACCGGCAAGCGCTGGCCGAAGCTGTTCGAAATCAAGGTCAAAAAGAAGTAGGTCTCAGCTTCTTCGATTTTCCGCGGGCGACTTCGACCGTCATCTCTTTGCCGCCCGGCAGGACAAGCCGACAAGATCCCTCGGCGGCAACATTCTTGACGGTCAACTCGGTTAGCGAGCCTTCGCGCCAGACTATTCCGATCTCAAACCCGCCGCGTGCCCGCAGGCCCGAAACCGACCCGTTTCCCCAAGCCTTCGGTAAGGCGGGAAGGATTGCGATTCGGTCTGTGTGGCTCTGGATCAGCATCTCCGCGATGCCCGCGCAGCCCCCGAAGTTGCCGTCGATCTGGAAAGGCGGATGGTTGTCGAAGAGGTTCGGGAGCGTGGATTTCGCCAGCAGCGCAGTCAGGTTTTCATGAGCCTTCTCGGCATCGCGTAGCCGAGCCCAGAAGTTCACGATCCAAGCTCGGCTCCATCCGGTATGACCGCCGCCGTGGCTGAGGCGAAACTCTAGCGACTTGCGTGCGGCCGCCGACATTTCGGGACTCGTAACCGACGTTCCCGGATGAAGGCCGAAGAGGTGGGACAGGTGCCGATGACCGGGTTCCGGCTCGTCGTAGTCCTCGACCCACTCTTGTAGCCGCCCGGTTTTGGCGCTGATCTGCATCGGCGCGAGCTTCTTCAGGGCGGCCGATACTTCGGCTCGGAAAGCCGCGTCGAATCCGGGAGAATCCTTGGCGAGCACGTCGATTCCTGCCAGGCAGGCCGTGAAAAGCTCGTGCACGATCTGGAGGTCCATTGTGGCGGCGTAGGTGAACTGGGAGGTCGTTCCGTCGAGCTTCCGGAAGGCGTTCTCCGGCGAGTGCGATGGGTTGGTCACCAACTTGCCGGTAACGGGCGAGCCAGCGGGCGCTTCGACCAGGAAGTCGAGCATGAACCGCGCCGCACCCTTCATCAGCGGGTAACCCTTTTCCCGAAGGAACGCCCGGTCCCGGGTGAAGAGATAATGCTCCCAAGGATGGGTGGCCAGCCACGCCCCGCCCACCGGCCAGATTCCCCATACGCCATCGGCGGGCACGGTAAAGCCCCACACGTCGCTGAGGTGATGCACGACCCAGCCGCCCGCGCCGTAATGCCGCTTGGCCGTTTCCTGGCCGCTCGTGGCGAGCAAGTCCATCAGGTCGAAAAGGGGCCGATGGCATTCGGAGAGGTTCGTGACCTCGGTCGGCCAATAGTTCATCTGAAGGTTGATGTTCGTGTGGTAGTCCGCGTTCCACGGCGCGTTCAGATGCTCGCACCAAAGCCCTTGCAGATTGGCTGGCATATCTCCCGGCCGCGAGCTGGCGATGGTCAGATAGCGACCGAACTGGAAGTAGAGGGCGGCAAGCCCGGCATCTGGTTTGCCTTGGCGAACGGCGTCGAGCCGTTCGTTCGTGGGACGCGGGTCTTGGGGACCGAGATCGAGGATGACCCGACGGAAGAGGGACCGGTGATCGGCAAGATGCTTCTTCGTCAAGTCCTCGCTCGGCTTCTTGATGGCCCGATCAACGGTCGGCTTAGCATCGAACTTCTGTGGTTTGGCGGGATCGCGGAAGTTGTAATCCGTCGCGGAAGCGAGCGTGATTACCACCTCTTTCGCGCCTCGCACATTCAAGCGGCCACCGCCGGAGGCGAGATAGCCGTCGGCCCTTGCGCGCAAAGCGGTCTCGTACTGGACGCCGTCTTTGCCCGCGCGACCGGACATAACCAATCCGTCCTGTCCGCGGGAAACGGTCGTGAAGTTCTCGGGCCGATCGAGTGTGACATCGAGGTCGATCCGCTCCGGACCCGTCGCCGTGAGCCGGATGACGAAGACCCGATCGGGGTAGGAAGCAAAAATCTCACGCCGGAAGCGGGTCTTGCCGACCGTGAACTCGGCCGTCACCGTGGCGGCGTCGAGGTCGAGCCACCGACGGTAGCCGGTCGCCTCGCCTTTGAGCTTATGGGATAGGTGGAGGTCGCCCAGCGTTTGATAAGACTCGACGGTCGGCGGCACGCCCATCATCGTTTGCCCCGCCAGCCGCGCGGCTTCCTCATTCTTGCCGTCGAAGATCAACTTTCGGACTTGGGGGAGGGCTTCGAGCGCCTTCGGGTTGTGTCGTTCCTGAATGCGGCCCGCCCAAAGGGTGTCGTCGTTAAGCTGCAACCGCTCCTCGGCGACGCCCCCAAAGACCATCGCCCCCAGCCGCCCATTGCCAACCGGCAGCGCCTCATTCCAGTTCGCAGCGGGTTTGTCGTACCAAAGCGAGAGACTAGGCAGAGCGAGGGCAAGCATGGAGAGAGTCAACATCCTGTAGCGGCGAGTTTAACCTGCGTTCGAAGTCACCGGCTAGCGGGGGCTTCTTTTAACGCGAAGGCGCAAAGGGCGCGAAGGAACGCAAAGGGGGAGGGCTTGGTCGGCCAGAATGGTACAGGATGCATGCGAGCGACCCCTTTCTGCGCTGGTTCTGGGTGAACTACGACGAAGAAGATGAACGCGGGCCTCGGTTCAATGTGACCCTGCGAGGAGACGGCGAACTCCACGCTTGGATTCGTCAAGACGAGACTGTTCTAGGCGGATACAGCGAGGGTAACGACCTCATTGCTCCGCGTAGCCGCGGATGGAGCGATGGATACTCGCTCAGCGTTCGGGGGCCGATCGAAGAGGCCGTTGCTATGGCGGCGTGGGTGCAGACCACGATTGTCGAAGTCTTAGAGGATGTGATGGTCTCGGTAGTCGCCGCGCAGGCGGCCTTCGGAGTGGAGACGACGACGAGTTCCCAAGACAACACACAACCCGCCCAAGCCATCTTGTTCGAGATGGCTCGCTTGATTGCCGTCGATTGTGGCCTTTCGGGCCTGAGCGAGAAAGTTGAAATGGAAGGGAATGGTTATCCCACGATCACCATCCGCGCCTCTCGTCCTGCTTCGAAACTGGCTCCGCTGTTCTCCGCCGATGAGAAGGGCGAACTTCGGTTTGAGTTTCCGATTGCGGAGTCTGGGGCGACATTCGAACGAGCCAAGCATCTTGTAGATGCCTCTTAGGATCAAATGAACCCGATCCCAAGGGAGTGCGAGGATGCAATGTGGCTAGTAGCGCACATGAATAAGTGTCCGAACGAGCCCGCAGCCAACGAAAGGCCTATGGAAGTTAGTAAGGCGATCTGAAAATGGACGTCAATTGGGATCGGGACTCGTTCTGAATCGAACCTAACCCCTGAAGACTTCATCGCAGAGCCGCCTGAAGATTGAGTCGCACCTCCTTCGGGCTATCGCCCTGGTCGCTTGCGGCTCAATCTTCGGGCTTTGTGGTCGGGCGGTCTAACCCAGGCCGGCGCGGCCCTCGGGGCCTGGTTTGACCTGAGCTACATAATCACGCGCCTTCAGCGCGGGGGAGGATCGCGTTGCGATCCTTGGAGTGTGGCCATAAGTCTTTGGCCGCACCTAGACTGCGGGCATTCATCTGGGGGGCGGCTGCATTGAGTTCGGGCGGGATGGCGAGCCTCGGCCGGCTAAGCTTTGTAGTCTTCCTCAAAGCGTCCGTTGAACCTGACCAGTCGGCAATTACCACCCCGACTGTCCCTGCAGAAGACTGGAGCAAAGCCCTCAGGTTCAAGGCTCGAAGCGGCTGAAACGATCGTTATACTAACCAGGTATGAGTTGGGCGAAGACGGTCGGCGTGATCATGTTGTTCGCATGCGTCTACGTCTGCCTCACGACACCTTGGTTCAATTTGGTGCCGCGGACCTGGACACTGCGCGTTCCGCCGAACAAGGATGCGCGGCTTCTCGGGGACTGGTATTGGTCACCGACCCTGGAACGAGAGGAGAGGATGTTATTCCGACCGGATGGCACGGGCAAGGGAATTTGGGGAACCGTAGAATGGGGGGCAGACGATGACCGGCTGCATCTCAGGATTCGCGGCAACCATGGTTGGTATGGATCCTCCAGTCACTATGAGTTTTCGTCTGACTTGAACACTCTGTCCTTCACTACTCGCATCGGTGCCTTCCCAAGGACAATTCGACGAAAGGCGCTGATGGAGTTGAGGGCAATCGGAACAATCAAGCCCGGGGATGTGGATGAGGTCCTCGAACGCCTTCGCCATGCGGAATTCGAGCAGTTGCCATCTGAGACCAAAAGTGTTGCAATGCCCCTGATCGTCCGGGTCTATCAGATTGAAGACGCACGGAGAGTCTGCGTAGAGATTCTGGCTGACTTCCCAAACTCGATCGATATGTACAAGGAACCGCGAGTTTGGGCCCGCCCGGCCAAGTAGCTGACTTGTGCGCTGCGGGGCACGTTGCATCCCAGCCCTTCCTTGGCTTTGGATTCAAATGTGAGCTCGGGGCTAAACGCTGCGCGGCACGTTGCATCCCCGCACTCCCTTGGCTTTGGATTTTGATGTTGGCTTGGGTTTACGCGCTCGGCCGCCGATCGGGCGGCACTTGCAATCTATCGCGGCATCGGGTATAACTATCCGCTGGCACTACGGTGCCAAGACATCGTACGGCTTCAAGCCAAGCGGCGCCGCCCCCAAGTTGGGCAACGGCACCCGAGTCGCTATTGGCGCGAGAAGCTGAACGAAGACCGTGTTAAACGACGCACACGTTCGCGTGTGCCGAAAGGGAGTGTTGAATGCTGCCAGGATTGCTAGGCACAAAGATTGGAATGACTCATCTCTTCGACGAAGAGGGACGAATGGTACCGGTCACGGTCATACAGGCCGGGCCCGTCTACGTCACTCAGTTGAAGTCGGAAGAAATCGACGGCTATACGGCCGTCCAAGTCGGCTATGGCGATGCGCCGGAAAGGAAGTTGTCCTTCCCGAAGTTCGGTCACCTTAAGAAAGCCGGCTTGATGAAGAACGTTCGAACTCTTAAGGAGTTCCGAATGAGCAACACCGAAGGGCTCAGCCTCGGCCAAGAGGTCGACGCCAGCATTTTCGAAGCCGGAGAGAAGATCACGGTTACGGGAACGAGCAAAGGTAAAGGTTTTCAAGGCGGCGTCAAGCGCTACCACTTCAAGGGTCAGCACATGACCCACGGCTACATGACCCACCGCCGGCCGCTGTCCAGTGGTGCGACGGGTCCGCAGCGCGTTTTCAAGGGCGTTCGCAAGCCGGGCCGAATGGGCACCGATACGGTCACTCAGAAGGGCCTCAAGGTCTTCAAGGTGGACATTGAGCGCGGTCTGATCATGGTGGACGGAAGCGTCCCGGGTCCGAACGGCTGCCAGGTAGTCATCAACAAGGTGGTGAGATAACCATGGCGAATTTAGAAATTCTTAACGATAAAGGCAAGAAGGTCGGCACGCATGAGCTCTCCGCGAGCATCTCCGAAGCGCGCCCAACTGAGACCGTCATTCACCGCACGATCGTCGCGGAGATGGCGAATAGTCGCCAAGGCACCCAATCGGCGAAGACCCGAGCGGAAGTCAAGGGCGGCGGTAAAAAGCCGTACAAGCAAAAGAAGACCGGTAATGCCCGACAAGGTACAACCCGTGCTCCGCACTATGCTCACGGTGGTATGGCCTTCGCCGTCAAGCCGCGATCTTACGAGAAGCAAGTCAATCGTAAGGAGCGACGAGCCGCAATCCTCGGAGCTCTCAATAAGCAGATTGAAGCCGGGAACGTCGCCATCGCCGAAGCAATCGTGTTTGCGACCCCCAAAACAAAATCGGCCGGTGATCTCCTGAAGACACACGGCCTTAATGATACGCGGCGGGTCCTCGTGGTTCTCCCGACTTACGACGAGACCACTTTCAAGTGTTTCCGCAATCTTCCCAACGTAGTGGTCAAGACCGCTCCGAGCACGGAAGAGGGAGCGAAGACCGACGTCTTCTCCGCTCGCGATATCCTGGTTGCCCACAAGATTCTCGTGGCGCAGGATGCGATGAAGAAGATCGAGGAGGTTTGGGCGAAGTGAGCAAAGATCCGTACAGCATTATCGTAAAGCCTCACATCACGGAACGAACCGTGGCCTTGTCTTACGGCGATCCGTTAGAGAAGGTAGAGGGCAATATCCAGCGCAAGTACACGTTCATCGTGGCCCCTGGCGCGAACAAGATTGAGATCAAGCGAGCTTTCGAACTGATCTACAACGCCGGCCGAAAGACGGACGAGACTCTGAATGTGGAAGCCGTGCACACGGTCCACCTCAAGGGTAAGACTCGCCGCGTTGGTCAGCGAGCGCCGGGCAAGCGTCCCGATCGCAAAAAGGCGATCATCACGCTGAAGCGTGGCCAGATGTTGGAGGATTACGGAGTCTAAGATGCCGACAAAAAGAATGAAACCGACTTCGCCGGGGCGACGCTTTAAGATAGCGTCGACCTACAGCGAAATCACAAAGGGCACACCCGAGCGCAAGCTCGTCAAGGGCCTGAAGAAGAGCGGCGGTCGCAACCACTACGGTCGCGTCACCTCCGTTAACGTCGGCGGCGGTAAGAAGACCCGCTACCGCATGATCGACTTCAAGCGCATGAAGGATGGCATCGAAGCATTGGTCGCCGCGATCGAATACGATCCGAACCGCACCTGCCGCATCGCGCTCCTTCACTACCGAGATGGCGAGAAGCGATATATCATCGCTCCGAAGGGCCTTGAGGTTGGCGCGAAGGTTCGCAGCGGCGAAGGCGCCGACATTCTCCCGGGTCACACCCTGGAGCTGCGCAACATTCCGCTTGGTACGCTCGTTCACAACATCGAGTTTCAGCCCGGCAAGGGTGGCCAAATGGTCCGCTCCGCCGGCACTGCCGCCCAGGTGATGGCGAAGGAAGGCGACTACGTCACCCTTCGACTGCCGAGTGGTGAAATGAGAAGGGTGCACAACACATGCCGCGCTACGATCGGTGAGGTCGGCAACGCGGAGCACGAGAACGAATCGAAAGGTAAGGCCGGTAAGAACCGTGGCCTTGGCCGCAAGCCGCACGTCCGTGGCGTCGTCAAGTCGCCTCGAGATCACCCTCATGGTGGTGGTGAAGCGAAGTCGCCGATTGGCCGTAAGAAGGGCCCGGTCGACCGTTGGGGCAACAAGTCGCTTGGCGCTCGCACTCGCAGCAATAAGCGCACGAACAAGTTTATCGTTCGCCGGAGGGATCGCAAGTAGGTCCTAACCGGCACCTAGGCGAAGCAATAGAAACATGGCAAGAAGCTTAAAGAAAGGATTCTTCACCGATCTCCATCTTCTCGAGAAGGTGGATGCGATGAACGAGAGAGGCGACAAGAAGCTGATCAAGACCTGGTCACGCCGGTCGACGATCACGCCCGACTTCGTTGGTCATACGTTTGCCGTTCATGACGGCCGGAAGCACATTCCGGTTTTCGTAACGGAGAACATGATCGGCCACAAGCTCGGCGAGTTCGTCCCGACGCGAACCTATCGCGGTCATGGCGGCTCACTCCCGGATCGAGGGACAAAGCTCCGCTAGGAAGAGGAGTAAATCGTAAATAGTAAATCGTAAATCGACGGATTAGAAAAACTCGGTTCACTAGCGATTTACAATTTACGACTTACGATTTACGAGAAAAGAAATGGAAGTTAAAGCAGTAGCCAAATACGTCCGGGTTCAGCCGCGCAAGGTTCGAATTATTGCGGATCAGGTCCGAGGCGTCAGCGTGCATGAGGCCGCCGGTTTGCTTCGGTATCACCGCAGCAAGGGTGCCGAAGTTCTCTACAAGGTGCTCAACAGCGCCGTTGCCAACGCGATGGAGAATAACAGCATCGCGCCGGAGAACCTTCGCATCGCCACGATCATGGTGGACGAGGGTCCGCGCCTGAAGCGCATCATCCCGCGGTCCATGGGCCGAGCGAATCGGATCGTAAAGAAGATGAGCCACGTCACGGTGGTTGTTGAAGAGTACGAACCGGCAGGCGCCATCAAGCCGCACGGCACGAAGGCAAAGCCGCGACCGAAGTTCGCCGCGCCGAAGAAGGGCAAGAAGGACGATAAGGCCATGGCCGCCGCTCCGGTAGAAACCGAAGAAGTGGTCGAGGAAATCGTGATTCCATCCGAAGAAGTGGTCGCCGAAGCGCCCGCCGTCGAAGAAGTTGTAGAAGCCACCGAAGCCGAGGCAGAAGCCCCGGCCGAGGAAACCGCCTCCGAGGCTCCGGCCACGAATGGCGAAGAGGAAAAGGGAGCATAACTTGGGTCAGAAGATTCATCCAGTTGGTTTTCGCGTTGGCGTAATCCGTGGCTTTGATAGCCACTGGTTCTACGGCAAGAAGGGGTATCCCCAAGCGATCGTGATCGATCATCGCATCCGCGAGCATATCAAGAACGGCTACGGTCTTGGTAACATTTCGCGGGTCGAAATCGAGCGTGCGGCGAACCGCACGAAGGTGACGATTTTCACCGCTCGACCCGGTGCGATCATTGGCCGCGGCGGTAAGGGTATCGACGACTTGACGGACCGTTTGAACTACATGGTTCGGCGGTTGGACCCGACGAGCGCGGTTCAGGTGAACGTCACCGAAGTTCGGCAGCCCGAACTCGACGCTCAGCTCGTCGCCGAGAACATCGCGATCCAGCTCGAAAAGCGAATCTCCCATCGCCGTGCCATGCGCCAAGCCATGACCCGTGCCATGCGCCTCAACGGTCGCGGCATCAAGGTTCAGGTTTCGGGACGCCTGGGTGGTTCGGAAATCGCCCGACGTGAAGGCGACAAGCAGGGCAAGATCCCGCTTCACACCCTTCGCGCGGATATCGACTATGGTTTCGCCTTCGCCCACACGGTCTATGGATCGGTCGGCGTTAAGGTTTGGATTTATAAGGGTGAGGTCTTGCCCGAGCGCCGGATGACGGAAGCTCCTCGACCCCGCCGCGCCGCTCCCGTTGCCGCTGAGCCTGCCGTCGAGGCAGCCGCTCCGGCCGCTGTAGTGGCACCTGAAGGAGCACCCGATGCTACTGCCTAAGAGAACGAAATACCGAAAACAGTTTCGAGGTCGAATGGCCGGTGAAGCGACCCGCGGCAACTTTATCGCGTTTGGCGAATACGGCCTAGTGGCCTTGGAGTGCCATTGGATCACGAGCCGACAGATCGAAGCCGCTCGTATCGCGATGACTCGCCATATCAAGCGCGGTGGAAAGGTTTGGATTCGAATCTTCCCAGACAAGCCGATCACCAAAAAGCCTCTCGAGCAGCGAATGGGCAAAGGTAAGGCGAGTGTCGAAGCTTGGGTGGCCGTCATCAAGCCGGGGCGCGTCATGTTCGAAATGAACGGCGTGCCGCCGGAAGTGGCCAAGGAAGCTATGCGCCTTGCAATCCACAAGCTCCCGATCAAGTGCAAGTTCTACACTAAGGCCGAGCTCGATGTTCACCTTGGTCGAGTTGCCAGCGAGGCCGAGAACGCACGCATCGAGGAAGCTACTGCCCATCAGGCGGAAGTAGTGGAGCACCAAGCCGAATATGATGCCGCGCACCCCGAAGCCGAAGTCGAGACGACCGAAGCCACGACCGAAGTTGAAGGCGGAAACGCCACCGGATAATTCGAGCCTAACCGCTTGAAAGCAATGTTAACGACATGAAAGATACGAAAGCGAAAGATCTGAGAGAGAAATCGGTCCCCGAGCTCGAAACGATGCTCGTGGAAGAGCGTGCCGCTCTCTACAAAGCGCGCCGCGACCTGGTGTTCCGCCAGATCACGGATACGACCAGCATTAAGGTGCGACGCCACAATATCGCGCGCATCCTGACCCTGATCGATGAGAAGAAGCGAGGCGGAAATGTCTGAAGCAAGAGAAACGACAAGAAAGGTCCGACAGGGCATCGTCTCGTCGAACAAGATGCAGAAGACGGTCGTCGTGAGCATCGTGCGCCGTACGGCTCACGGTCTCTACGGCAAGGTCGTGCTCCGAACGCGCAAGTTCAAGGCGCATGACGAGCTGCAGTGTGATGTCGGGGATACCGTGGAAATCATGGAGACCCGCCCGATCAGCCGCGATAAGCGGTGGCGCGTGACGCGCATTATCGAAAAGGTGAAGTAAGTGATCCAGCAGTTTTCACGATGTAAGGTGGCCGACAACTCAGGAGCGCGCGATGTCATGTGCATTCGCGTTCTAAAGGGTTCGCAGCCTCGGTATGGCCGCGTTGGAGACGTTATCGTCGCCAGCGTTAAGGTCGCGACGCCGAACATGCCGGTCAAGAAGGGCGATGTGGTTCAGTGCGTGATCGTGCGAACGAAGAAGATGACCCGCCGATCCGATGGCAGCACTGTCCGGTTCGACGATAATGCCGTCGTTCTGGTCACCAAGAAGCCCAAGGATAACGAATACGACCCGCGCGGCACTCGCGTCTTCGGTCCGGTTGCTCGCGAACTGCGCGACCGGAACTTCATGAAGATCGTTTCGCTTGCGCCTGAGGTGGTTTAACGATGACGAAAGCCGAAATCAAACAGAAAGCGACGCACATCAAGCTGAAGCTGCGAAAGGGTGACAAGGTCGTCATCATCGCCGGAAAAGACAAAGGCCAGACCGGTTTGGTCGTAGCCGTCGATCCGGAAAAGCAGAAAGCTATGGTGTTCCAAGAGAACCCCGAAAAGGAAGGCGAGTTTCGCCCCCTAAACGCGGCGATCAAGCACAAGAAGGCTAAGTTCCAGGGCGAGAAATCGGCCCGAATGGCGATGGCGGTTCCGATCCACCTTTCCAACCTGATGCTCCTCGATCCGAAGACGGGCGAGGCCACTCGAGTTGGTCGCAAGGCCGTGGACGGCAAGCTTGTTCGCTATGCGAAGAAGTCGGGCGAGCAGGTCGTTGAGACCGCGCTGCCCGTCGCTGAGTAACTCATCTGTAAATCGTAAATCGTAAATTGTAAATCGACGAACGGGCTTTCCCTTCTGTCGATTTACGAATTACGATTTACGATTTACGCAATCCGAAAGCCTGGTCGGTAATCAGGCTGCTGCAAAGCAAGGAAACAATCAAAATGGCAAGAAAAGCAAAAGAAGAGTCGATCGCGACCGGCAAGCTGCCGACGCCTCGTCTCAAGAAAGTTTACAAAGAGACCGTTCTCCCCAAGTTGATGGAGGAGTTCAAGTTCACGACCGTCATGGAGGCGCCGCGCCTGACCAAGATCGTTCTGAACATGGGCACCGGCAACCCGGATAAGGATCCGAAGTCGCTGGAAAACTCGATCCGCGACATGACGCTGATCACGGGCCAGAAGCCGATCGCCACCATCGCCAAGAAAGCTATCTCGAACTTTAAGCTCCGCGAGGGCATGAAGATCGGTTGTAAGGTCACTCTCCGTGGCAACCGGGCGCTCCACTTCCTGGACAAGCTCGCCACCGTGGTTCTCCCGCGCATCCGAGACTTCCAGGGCCTCAGCCCGAACTCCTTCGATGGCCGCGGCAACTACGCCCTCGGTCTGAAAGAGCAGCTCGTTTTCCCGGAGATTCCGTACGATACGTTTGACAAGCTCCGCGGTATGGACATCGTGATCTGCACGACGGCCAAGACCGACGCCGAAGCCCGAGTCTTCCTGAAAGCCATGGGCATGCCGATCCGCGACAAGTAAAGCTGAAAGCAAAAAGGCCCCCACTCCAAAGAGCGGGGCCTTTCTGCATTTAGTGCGGTCTCTCGTGGATTCCCAGAGCCAAGGGAGTGCGAGGATGCAATGTGCCTCGCAGGGAGCTTAGCTCTACATGGAGGCTCGTAGTTCTTAGTCCGCTCCTGGAGCCAGTCTATCGGAATTTGGCAAGCCGTCCTGCGAGGCACATTGCATCCTCGCACTCCCTTTAGCTTGGGCAAGACTTAAAAGGGAATCTGAATACACCTTTACCGCTTAGCGGCGCGGATGCGAACCATGGTCAAGTCGACGACCCCGCGGGCTTCCTCGGTCGTCATCGTGGTGCTCTCTCCGCGCAAGGTGCGCAGAGCTTCTTCAAGCTTCGCTTCTTCCTGAGCGACGATGATCTCCTTCGCGAAGTCGGCCGAATCAGCCAAGATGGTGACCTTACCGTTGCTCACTTCGCAGAAGCCGCCGCCGATGGCGAGATATTCGCGATCAGCACCCTCGGAGTATTCGATAATGCCGGGCCGAAGCGCGGCCACCATCGGCACGTGGTTGCTCATCACGCCGAAATAACCCATTTCGCCGGGGGCGACAACCGAAGTTACTTCGGTTTCGACGACGGAACGATCGGGAGCGACGACGGAGAGCTGAAAAGTGCTAGCCATGGGAGATCGGGTTGAAAGTATACCGTGACCCGCGTGGAACCGGGAAAAAGGCGTTGAAGGATACAGATGAGTATGATTCTTGACCCGCTGGTATCCTCCTATTCTGTGGATTACGGACACTGGGGTTCGATAAAGAAGGTTTGCGTGATTGGGGCGGGAACGATGGGCAGCGGCATCGCCGCTCATCTTGCCAACTTGGGATTTGAAGTTACGCTGCTCGACCTGACCAACGAGAGCGTTCGCAACGCTTTTGATCGCGCAAAGACGGCACGGCCACCGCATTTCTTCGTTTCGGATACGGCCGACAAGATTCGTCTCGGCAGCATCGAAGAGAACTTGGAGTGGGCGACGGAGGCGGATTGGATCTGCGAGGTGATTGTCGAGAGAATGGATGCCAAGCGGGCCCTCTTCGACCAGCTCGACGGCATGATTCCGGAAACGGCCGCGATCACGACCAACACGAGCGGCCTCGAAATTCGTCTTTTGAGCGAAGGTCGCTCGGCGAGCTTCCGCCGGCGCTTCATGGGGACCCACTTCTTTAATCCTCCCCGCTATCTCAAGCTGCTCGAGCTGATTCCTACGGAAGGAACTGACCCCGACGCCGTCCAAATGATGGGCAGCTTCTTAGAAGAGTTCGTCGCTCGACGCGTCGTCCTCGCCAAAGACACTCCCGGATTTATTGCGAACCGTTTCGGGATGTGGGCCATGATCCATGCGATCCACGTCACCGAAAAGCTTGGACTCACGGTCGAACAGGTCGACGCCATCACCGGACCTTTCCTCGGCCGCCCACGATCGGCCACATTCCGGCTGAACGATATCGTCGGGCTGGATATCATGCGCGACATCGCCCTCAATCTCTTCGAGCGCTGCCCCGAAGATCCGCATCGGGGAAATCTAGAGACCCCGAGTTCGATGCAGTTTCTGCTCAACAAAGGATGGATTGGCGACAAGTCCGGGCAGGGCTACTACCGAAGGGAAGGGAAGGAGTTCGTTGCCCTCGACCTTGGCACGCGCGCATATCGACAGCGGATCGATTTTTCCTATCCTGAACTGGACGCAATCGCCAAAGAGCCCTTGGGCCGGCGCGTAGCCCAGGCACTCGAACTGAGAACAGAACCGGGCGAGTTTCTACGCCACCACCTGATTCCGGTGCTCCAGTATGCGAACTACTTGAAAGAGGAGATCAGCCACAGCGTCCAAGACTTCGATCGGGTGATGAAGTGGGGCTTTGGTTGGCAGATGGGTCCGTTTGAAATGATGGACGCGATCGGGATCGAGCGTTTCGGCGTGACGGAGCCTTTCTACCATCAGGGCGCGCAGCGGGTCTACACGGGCGGCTACGAGCCTTTGGCGGAGGAACCCCAATATCGTCAGCTTGCCGACTATCCGATCGTCGAGGCGTGCCGAAACTTCAATGTGCGTGACCTCGGCGAAGGCATCTTGGCCATCGGGCTCGCCACCAAGATGGGCACGATCTCGCCCGACCTTCTCCAGGAGCTTCACGATTGGATTGAGCCGAAAGACGGCCGATTTGTGCTAGCAGGCGAATCAAAGCACTTCTCCCTTGGCTTCAACCTGAACTGGTTTATGGACCGGATCGAGGGTGACGAGTTCGAGGAGATCGTCAATGGGCTTGACCTACTGCAAGGCACGGCTGTCCTGCTTTCGACCAAGAAGATCGTCTCGGCGATTCACGGCTACTGTCTCGGCGCCGGCCTCGAACTGGCTTTCCAATGCCCGAAGGTCGTCGCTCTCGCCGATGCCATGATCGGTTTCCCCGAAGCTAAAGTCGGCCTCTTCCCGGGTGGCGGCGGAACCGCTGAACTCGGATTGAGAGCCCAGCTTATTGGTGGAAAGCAGGTGGTGGAAGCTGCTCGGCAGCTAACCCTAGGCGAAACGTCCGCCAGTGCCGACCATGCCCGCGAAATGGGTTACCTGCGCGTGACAGACCGCACGATCTATCATCCGGAGCGGCTGATCACGGAGGCGCGATTGGAGGCCATAAAGGTCGAGCCGTTCTATAGACCGCGCTGGCAAGTGCCGGTCGGTCCGATCACCGGAATGATCGACCAGATGCTGCAGGAGATGCGCGCGAAAGATCAAATCACCGATCACGGCGTTCTCATCGGCGAAAAGATCAAGTTCATCCTCGCCAAAGCCCAGTCCTTCGAAAACGCCTGCGAACTGGAGCGATCCCTGTTCGTGGACCTCTGTCGAAACGCGCTGACTCACGCTCGGATCCGGCATATGATGGATAACGGCAAGCCTCTGTCCAATTGAACGCGGAACAGGGAGATGGGGATGGGTTTCGCTTGGCAAAGCGGCTAGGCACTTAAACGGGCGAGCCGCTTTCGTTCTCTACAGGCGATAACCTCTCATGACGCTGCTCTAGCCTTCCGCGAAGTTCAAATGCAGGAGCTTAACTGCCCGTTGAAGCTCCGATTCCGGAACTAGGCAACTGAGCGAGTAGTCGCTATCCGTGGTTTGCAGAACTGGAACCGCGGCCTCCCTGAGAGTCTGTAGAACGCGGAAGAAGACGCCGGGCTGCTGCATGTATTCGTGGCCGACGATCGACACCATCGTACAGCCCTCCGTCAATTCCACGGCGATTCGCTGGACTGTTCCGACTGTCTCCAGTAACGCCGCTTGGGTCTCGACCTCGGGGGACGCGTTGCCGATTTGCACCAGGTACGTCGTGCCGCCGGCGGTGGGGATCACGAGACCGTCGAAGACGTCCTGCACGATCGGATACTGATCGCGAGGGACGGCGAATCCGGTTCCGCTCGGCGAGAGATTGACCATGAAGAGGTTCGCATTGAACCGGGCCAGGCTCTGGTAGATGTGCTTCTGAAGGCGCGTGCGATCTTCCTCGCTGGCGGCGTCCATTCGGAATTGGAGATAGACCAGCTTGCCGGTGTGGGTGACGCCCGTGATTCGCCGGCCAGGGAAGGCTTGACGCTGAACGATCTCGGTGCCCTCGTCATCGCTGAAGGTGCTCTTGACCCAGAGCGGAATATCGAACTTCATCGCGATCTCCGCGGCCCGGGGATGGACGACCTTTGCGCCAAGATGGGCGATC
>JBKJIP010000160.1:0-3225 GCA_046598515.1 Fimbriimonadaceae bacterium
GAACCGGGTCGACGAATGGTACAACTACAAAACCAACCCCCGCGCGAACGTAGAAGTGCTCGCGTCGCTCGACGAAAAGAGCTATCAAGGTGGAGATATGGCGGGAGATCATCCGATCATTTGGCGAACGAAAGTTGGCAAGGGCCGCGGGTTCTACACAGGACTGGGCCACACCCAGAGCACGTATCGCGAACTCCTGTTCATGCAAATGCTGAGAGAGGGGATCCGTTGGGCGGCGGGCCGCTAGCGGGTAAACTCTCTCATCCCAGGGCGCCGTACCCAAGTGGCTAAGGGAAGGGTCTGCAAAACCCTCATCCAGCGGTTCGAATCCGCTCGGCGCCTCCAACTTTCAATCAAACGAACCGCCGGGCGGGGTTCATCAGTCTAATCCCTGACGTACAACTCTTTGTACCAACCGCTTACCATGCGCCGCATCGCGCCCCTTTCCATTCTCGCTTTGACGTCCGTCGCCTCTGCCCAGGCGAGCGGTTCGCAAGCACTCTCGTGGCTAGACCGCGAGATATTCAAGCGCATCCAGATCACCGGCTACCGTCAACTTGGCTTCCACGCCCACACCGTCGATGGCGACCGGGACGCGTTCAATTCGCTCACCTATTACGGTCAAGGAAACAAGCAGTTCACGGACACCGGCTCGATGTCCTTCCGAGGGAGCCAGGTTCTCGGCCTCTTCGATTTCGACGTGACCCTTTCGGATAACCGCTACCAGGATCCGCAAGCCCAAAGGATCACTCTCAACTACGATCGGGGTCCCGTCCAGGTTCAAGCGGGCGACATCGTCGCTTCACTCCTCAACACGAACTGGCTTGTCGGATTCAGCCGCAACGTGAAGGGAGCCTCCGTCGCCTACCGTGACAAGGGCTTCTCCGCAAAGATTCTTCGAACGGAAACCAAGGGAAGCGCACGAACGATCAGCTTCGCGGGAACGAACTCTGCCGGGCCTTACTATCTGCAAAACACGCAACTCGTGAACGGATCCGAGTCGATCCTGCTCGATGGTCAGCCCCTCACGATAGGAGTCGATTATGTTATCGACTACGAAATCGGCATGATCACGTTCGTGAACCGAATCGTCCCCCCAACGGGAACGATCACCGTCACATACGAAGCGCTCGACTTCAATGCCTCGCGGGGCACGATTACCGGCGCTGGCCTCAGCTACAACTTCGGCAAGGCCGGCAAGGTCGGACTGACCGCCATGTCCCAGGAAACTCGCAACAGCGGTGGACTCAGCAGCCGACTCGAGCAGTTCGAAGGCTTTGGCGCCCCATCGACACCCTATTTCTTGCAGTTCGAGCCCATGAACACGCCGTCCTTCCCCACCCGGATCCGGGTCGACGGCATTCTGCAGATCGAGAACATCGACTACTTCTTCGATAAGAACAACAAGAGCGTCTTCTACTTCCGCCGGTTCATTCCCGCGTCGAGCATCGTCGAAGTGGCCTACTATCCCAAGCCAACCTCCCTGACGGAAGGCGATCGCCGCGTGATCGGAATCGACTACACGCTTCCCCTCGGAAACCGAGGCTCGATCTCCTATGCCCAAGCGACGGGCACGCTCAAGAGCGATATCAACCCGCTTGAAGGCACCGCCCGCGGCATCCGCGTCAACTATGAAAGCGGCGGCGTGAAGCTGAGAGGCGGATTCCAAGATATTCCCGAAAGCTTCGTCAGCGTCGAGACGCGCGGCTTCAATCGAAATGAGCGAGCCATCGACTTCGGGCTCAACTATGTCAAGAAGGGGATCGCCTACGACTTATCGCACAGGAACTCCTCCGTCAGTTCGCGGACGGTGAATGATCAAGGCGCCGTCGATTTCAACCGCGCCCGCGAAACTCAGACTCGAATCAACGTCGGTCATACCGCGATCAAGCCGAACGAGCTTTCGTGGAATGTCGAGCAGTCTCGCGTGGGCGTCAAGCGTTTCGGAGTCCAAACCGATCTCGATTCGACCGCTGGATTCGCATCTCTCACCTCGGGGCGAACAACTTCGCGATACGGCCTCCAGAACCAAATGGGCCGGGTATTGAGCTACAAAGACGGAAACAAGCCGCTTAGCCTGCAGAGCCTCCGTTATGACCTCGACTATCGTGCCGGCAAGGGCTGGAATGTGGCCGCGCGAGCCGGACTTACCCGCAGTCGATTTGATGGCGAAAGCGGAACTGGCCACGATCTTTCCCTGAGCGGTGTCTATCGTCCCTCGTCCAAGTTCAGCCTCGACCTTGGCATCACTGAGAGCCGTTCCGGTCAGATTGCCACGCTTTCCGGCTTCACCGGCACCCTCGGCTCGGGCTACGATGGGAACGGTTTCAGCTCCGGCCTCATTGGCAGTTCACCCGTAGTTGGTGGCACCGATATACGGCTCTTCCAAGCTCATGCCGCGTGGCAACCGACCGATCGGATCTCAGTCGATGCGCGTGCCTTCTCCGCCCGCACACAAGGGAGCTTCAGTGCGAACTCGGACACCTTGGGACTCGGCCTTGGATTGGATTGGGACTTGGGCGGCGGAACCAATTTCTCGATGAATGTGGACCGGACGAACACTCGCTACATCAACGCATCGTTCAAGTCCTCTGCGACCACATTCGATACGAGCCTTGGCGGTCGTATCGGAAGCCGCTGGTCTTACCGATTTGGTAGTGGCTTCCTCTTTACGGATGGCGGCGAGTTCAGCCAGAACTCGCTCTATGGCTCAGGCGCGGTGACCTACAAGTTGAGCCGACGCGAGAACCTCAGTGCGCGATTCTCCGCCGGGCGCACCACCGGCTACTATCCGCAGGAAGACATGTACGCCGGCCTCTTCTACGAGTTCCAGCTCTACCGCAACGTCTCCCTGATCGGATCCTACAAATGGCGCAAAGTCGCCAACCTCGATCCTCTCTTCACCAGCGGGGCCTACCGCTCCCGCGGTTTCGATCTCGAGATTTCGTTCAACTTTGGCGGCTAACTGGCATTCTGTCGCATGCCTTCCCCATATAATGGGATTCATGCGCTCGCTTCTTGTCGCACTCTTTCTGGTATCCACGGCGATCGGGTTCGCCCAGCCCATGACCCGCCTCTGGATTCGAACCACCAGCCGCCCGTTCACCGACCAATACTCGGATTTGGTCGTCGATTCGCTAGGAAACACTTTCATCTGTGGTAGTTCCGTCGATCCTGCGACTTCGAAGTACGACATGCTGGTTGTGAAATTCGACAAGAACGGAG
>JBKJIP010000444.1:0-5430 GCA_046598515.1 Fimbriimonadaceae bacterium
ATGCTCTTTCTCTCCGGGCAGCTCTTCCCAATCTCGATGCTCCCCGGCTGGGCCCGCGACCTCTCCTACGCTTTCCCGTTCTACTTCACGGCCGGTCTGCCAACCGAGGTCTTGGTCGGCAAAGTCACCGTCGCCCAAGCGCCGACCATGGTGTTGTTTCAACTCGGCTGGATCGTCCTCGCCTTGGTCGTGGGCCAATACATATGGAAGGTGGGGCGACGTCATTACACAGCGGTGGGAATGTGAAGGCGGTTGTCCAACGTGTAACTTCGGCTTCGGTAGAGGTCGATGGTAAAGTCGTCGGTTCGTCCGGGATCGGGCTGCTGATTCTTGTCGCCGCTCACCGCGACGACACTGATGCCAACGCCTCGAAGATGGCGGACAAAATCCAGGGACTGAGGATCTTCAACGACGATGCGGGCAAGATGAACCTGGCCCTGGCCGACGTAAACGGCTCCGTTCTCGCCGTATCAAACTTCACGGTCTACGGCGAAACGTCTAAGAATAGACGCCCAAGCTTTATCGGATCGGCTCCTTACGAAGAGGGAAGGGTCTTATTCGATAAGATGGTCGACGAGCTTAGAGCTCGCGATGTGAAGGTCGAAACTGGCATCTTTGGGGCGGACATGAAAGTCAGTCTCGTCAACGACGGCCCCGTCACGGTCATCGTCGAGACCTAGAACTTGACCACGCTCGTAATCGCCGCGTCAAACACCCGCCCATTGCGCAAACGCAGCATCGGCTCGATCGACACGTTACGGTGCAAGACAAACCGCCCCGTCGCCCGCAGGAAGTTGGCCGTGTCGCGCCAATCCCGAGTCCACCCCAAGGACACCGAACGCCGACTATCCGCCCTCAGCGTGAACTGAATATCGCTGACATCCTTCGCCGAGTCCAGCGCCGTGTGCCCATTCCGAAGGGCTACTCCCTCCGCTTCCACCGAGTACAGCCCCCAAGAGCGCCGAAAATGAGCGCCGATCGCGAGTCGGTATCCGCGACCCAGTCCCGGAGAATCCTCCGGCTTCCGGAGCATGGTGTGCGCCGAGGCCTGGGCCGCGATATTGCTGCCAACTTCCAAAGAGGCCCCAATCCGATTGCCGATGCGAAGAGAAGCGCCACGCAGGCGGTCTTGGCCGTTATCGAACACCGAGCCCGTTATCTCCTGCGACCCCAAAAGGAAACTCGTATCCCCCCGCGCTCCCCGGGCCTTCTCATTGAGGAGCCGCCCAATTCCAAAAGGGATTTGCTGCTTGCCCACCCGCCACAGGCCCGGATCTTCGATGTAGTATTGATCGAGCTGTTCTCCATCGGGATCGCCCGCGATTCTCTGGAACCGCTCCGAAACATAGGCCCGATAACCCGGTTCGAGGCCGAGTTCGATCTCCACGATGCTGTGACGACCGGTCCAGTCGTACCAACGCAGGCTCGAATCCTCGCCGCGGACGGAGCGGTACATCGCCCGGAACTCCGCCTTAATCTTGACGTCGGGCACCTGGGCAAGAGCCGAAACGGCCGATGCCAAGCCGCCAATCAGAAGGGCGCTACGAAGACTCCGCACGCTTCTTGATGGCCTCCAGAATGTTGTCCATATTCTCGATCACGATGTTGTGAATGACCTTCTTCACGAGCGGCCCGAGAGTAGGGACGTTGTAAACATAGTTGAGGGTGGAGCTGAATCGCGTGCCCCCGTCCTCTTCCACAAACCACCACTTGCCATCCAGCTCATCGTAGTCGCCTTTGGTTTGTCGGAAGACGCAGGTGAAGGCTTCATCGTCCCAGATGTCCTCCTGCTGCCACCTCACTTTGAGCATGAACTTGGGGATGAGACCGACATAGTCGCTGACGATCCGATTGCCATCCTTCTCGACCACCGTGAGGGACTTGACGTCCTTCATAAACTCAGGGAAGGACTCGTTGTCCTTGGCGATAGCGTAAACCTTGTCGATAGGGGCGTTGACCCAGGTCGTGGTATCCACGGTCGGCATGCCGATCAGTCTACTTTCTAGGCAGAGTGTTACGGGACTCTGTCCCTTTTCGTTCAAGATGACAATCATGGCATCCGAGAAGCATCTCAGCAGTGCGATCGAGCGAAACATCAAAGTTCTCAAGAATATGCGCACCCGGGCGGAGAAGGAGAAGTCCGCCCAAGACAAGATCGCGGACAAGCTCACCGGCTTCTCCGGCTCGATGACATTCCTCTGGCTCCACGCCGGGTGGTTCGGCTTCTGGATCCTCGCAAACCTAGAGGTGATTCCTGGCCTGAAGCCCTTCGACCCGTTCCCCTTCGGCCTCCTGACGATGATCGTCTCCCTAGAAGCAATCTTCCTTTCGACCATCGTCATGATCTCGCAAAACCGAGAAGCCGACCTCGCGAGCCGCAAAGAAGCGATGGATTTGACCATCGACCTTCTCTCCGAATACGAAGTAACCCACATGCTTCGGTTAATGCGGAGGATAGCCCATAAGCTCGAAATCGAAGACGAGGATGACGAACTGGAAGGCCTGTGCGAAGACACCATGCCCGAGATGGTGATGAAGGAAATCGAAGCCTTGGAGAAGAAGGGCGAAGCCTGACAAAGAGACCAAAAGAATGTAAACCAAGGAAGGGCGGAGATGCAACGCGCCTCGCAGCGCATGGGTCGAAAGCCAATATTGAATCCAAAAGCCAAAGGAGTGCGAGGATGCAACGCGCCTCGCAGCGCATAGGAAAGGACTTCCACTGGAATCCAAAAGCCAAGGGAGTGCGAGGATGCAACGTGCCTCGCAGCGCATGGGTCGAAAGCCAATATTGAATCCAAAAGCCAAGGGAGTGCGAGGATGCAACGTGCCTCGCAGCGCATAGGAAAGGGCTTCCACTGGAATCCATAAGCCAAGTAAAAACCGAACGGAGAAGCCTCCCATAAAGATCCAAAAGCAAAGGGAGTGCGGGGATGCAACGTGCCCCGCAGCGTACAGGAAAAGGCTCGTCTAATCCAGGATGTCTCCGATCTGTTCGTGAAGGTTGCCAAGGTACGGATAGTCAGCGCAGTTATCGACCAACCCGGCCCGAACGGGGTTCATCAAGATGTACTTCGCGTGGGCCTTCCAAGATCTGGACGACCCCACCATATCATCCCAGGAGCCGACCTGCCACTTTGGCAAGCCATGGTTGAACAGCCATATCCCGGACTGAAGCTTGAACTTATCCAAAGCGTCTAAGGTGTTTGCGTCGTCACGGCCAGCCTTGACCAGGATGTGCGCGTGGTCTGGCATGAAACAGAAAGCCGGAAAGAGACACAGATGCTTCTCGGACGCCTCCCTCAGAAAGCGGAGCATAGCCTGGAAGACCTCGTTGTCGGTGAATACGACATTGCGATCTTTGATACAAATCGTGAAGGAGGCCGTCCGGCCAATGTATTCCTCGCGCTTGAACTTGTGCGGACGCCTTGGTCTCTTCACGAGTTGATCTTAGCATTTCAAATTCTGTCCTACGCGCTGCGGGGCACGTTGCATCCCCGCACTCCCTTCACTTTGGGGTTTCTCTCGGGGGCTGTGCGGAGGGCCGGTTGCGGGGCACGATGTTGAGCTCTTATCCATGCAAAAGGCCCCGGAACGAACTGTTCCGGGGCCTGGTTGAAAGGGAAGCTTAGTTCAGAACGGCGTAAATCTGATCCTCGTCGAGGATCATGAAATCTTGACCATCCACGGTGACTTCGTTGCCGCCGTACTTGCTGAAGATCACCTTCTCGCCGACCTTCACGTTGAGCGAGTTGCGCTCGCCGTTGTCCAGGACGCGGCCAGTGCCGACGGCAACGATCTTGCCCGTCTGCGGCTTCTTCTTCGCGGCGTCGGGCAGGAAGATACCGCCGGCGGTCTTGTCTTCTTGCTCCATCACTTCGATAACGACTTTATCTCCAAGAGGCTTAAGGTTCATAGGTTTTCCGAGTCTCCGAATCGATCCGAGCGCTTTAGCAGTCCCGGGTCGAGATTGCTAAAATTCTAGTCGTTTTGGACCCCTTTTGTCAAGCCGGGTCAATGAGCCAGCGGTCCCTTCCGCCCGGGGCGGATATAAAACCCATAGGAAATGCCCAGTGCCAGCAGTCCCAGACCGATCAAAAGCATCACCTTGTAGATCGATTCCAACTCCGCAAGCTCCACCAGAACCACCCGTGCAAAGGACGCCATGAGGATGCCCAAACCGGCGAATCGAAGGGCTTTCAAATGCGCCCAAGCACCAATCGCGATCGCAACGAGAGCACAAACCCCCCAGGAAATCGTGATCCACTCCCGGCCGAGTTGCCCAGACTGGATCTCCAGATGAACGAAGCGCCAGACAAAAGCCCATACCGTGCCCGCCCCGATCATAAGGCTCAATCGGTCCAGTTCGACGATATCCTTGAGCTTGCTCTTGGTCATTTGGTGCACCAAAACTGTAGCCATAACCGCAACAAGAGTTAGGATCGCGACGAGGAACCGCTCGTCGAAAGGAAGCAAATCCGTCGAGTTGGCGACCGGAATCGTGAGATAAAGAAGCCCCGCGATGAACAGGTTGATCGCCGCAAGAGTCGCGATCTCCGCATAGCTCTTAATCGCGGCCACGAGTAACCCGAGTCCGAGCACGGCGAACGTCAGGATGTACCAAGTTGGCTCCAACCCAAAGGGCGCGATAACAGCGACGAAGACCGCAGCGAGCATCGCAAGGCTCTTGCGAGATGTCTCAAATCGGTAAGCGAGACCACCGAAAACAGAAGCGAAGGCCAGGGCGATAACACCCGCTTCCCACTGATTGTCGGCGCACATAAAAACGTTCCCGATCGCAGCCAGCGACATCATTCCCGGCGCAATAGGTTCGATCGCCATTTTGCTCCGGACGCTACCAAACACGAGAGCGAGCACGGACACAACAAGCCAGCCGGCCACCACGTAATGGCTTCCCGTTGCTTCACGTGCAACGCTCCATGAGATGAGCGACATTGAACCAATGAGCCAGATCGCCGGAACCCAGCGTGCCTGCCGGCGGGCGACCAAGACCGCCAGCGCCGCCGATCCCACGAACCCAAGGATGAGCGACGACAAATCGTAATGACCCTTGGTCGCGACCATGGAGGCGGCGGTCGATCCGCCCGCCATACCGAGCACCACAAAAGGAGGTAGCGAGCGCCAGAATCCGTAGCCGAGGTTGACCATGGATAGGACCACGAAACTGAAGACCATCGTCTCCGCCGTAATCAGATTCCAGCCCGAATAGCCTCCGGCCGCCGTCATGTAGAGCCCACAGGAACCCAGGCCAACGAGCAAGTTGCCATAAGTTCGCTTGATCGCATCCTCGCCTCGCGCCACCAGGCCGCCGATAAAGGCGACGATGAGCGAGAAGATCGCCGCCCCTGCCATCTGCATTTCGGGCGTGATCAGGTCGCGCTGGATGGCATAGTTGACGAGATAGCCCAGTCC
>JBKJIP010000460.1:0-3163 GCA_046598515.1 Fimbriimonadaceae bacterium
GGCTCAATCCTTAGAATGAAACTACGGAATCCTGAAAGGATTCCGTAGTGCAACCCAGGGGTCGTCGCCAAATGAAGGCCCGAAGGTCTAGCCGACCGAGCCTTCGAGACTCACGCCGAGAAGCTTCTGCGCCTCGACGGCGAACTCCATCGGGAGCTCGCGGAAGACGTCTTTGCAGAAACCGGAGACGATCATGTTCACCGCATCTTCCGTCGGGATGCCCCTCTGGTTGCAGTAGAAGATCTGGTCCTCACCGATCTTCGACGTCGAAGCTTCATGCTCGACGACGGCGGTCGGGTTCTTGACTTCGATGTACGGGAACGTATGCGCGCCACATCGGTCGCCCATGAGCATGGAGTCGCACTGCGAGTAGTTGCGGGCACCTTCGGCACCGGGATTAACCTTTACCAGGCCGCGATAGGTGTTCTGCCCGTTGCCTGCGGAGATGCCCTTTGAGACGATCGTCGACTTTGTGCGCTTGCCGATGTGGATCATCTTGGTGCCCGTATCCGCCTGCTGCTTGTTTGCCGTCAAAGCGACGCTGTAGAACTCGCCGACCGAGTCATCGCCCTGCAGGATGACACTCGGATACTTCCAGGTGATCGCGGAACCGGTTTCGACTTGCGTCCAAGTGACCTTGGATCGACGGCCGATGGCGCGAGCGCGCTTCGTGACGAAGTTGAAGATGCCACCCTTGCCGGTTTTCGGATCGCCGGGGTACCAGTTTTGAACGGTGCTGTACTTGATCGTCGCATCGTCGCCAAGGGCGACGAGTTCGACGACGGCGGCATGAAGCTGATTCTCATCGCGCATCGGAGCCGTGCAGCCTTCGAGGTAGGACACGTAGCCGCCTTCCTCGCAGATGATGAGCGTGCGCTCGAACTGCCCAGTGTTCTTCGCATTGATGCGGAAATACGTGCTGAGCTCCATGGGGCACCGAACGCCCTTCGGAATGTATACGAAGGAACCGTCCGAGAAGACCGCACAGTTCAAAGTCGCGTAGTAGTTGTCGCTGTAAGGCACGACAGAGCCCAGGTGCTTCTGAATCAGCTCGGGATGCTCGCGAACGGCTTCGCTCATCGAGCAGAAGATAATGCCTAGTTCGCCCAGCTTGGCTTTGAAGGTCGTGGCAACGCTGACAGAGTCGAACACAGCATCTACGGCGATGTTGCTGCTCATGGCCCGTCCCTCGGCGGCGGTCTCCGCCGCCCCGACGACGTTCAGGAGAACTTTCTGCTCCTCGATCGGGATGCCCAACTTCTGGAACGTGCGAAGGAGCTCAGGATCGGCGTCTTCCAGGCTATTCAGTTTTGGCAGGTTCTTGGGGGCGGAGTAGTAGCTGATCGCCTGAAGGTCGGTCTTCACATAATGAACGTTCGGCCACGTCGGCTCCTTCATCGTGAGGAAGTGCCGATAGGCTTTCAGTCGCCATTCGAGGAGCCACTCCGGCTCATCTTTGATCTTGCTCAGGCGGCGGATGACATCTTCGTTCAGTCCCGGCTCGAAGGTGTCGGCCTCGATATCGGATACAAATCCGTGCTCATATTCCCGGTTGGCCCATTCTTCGAGAATTGCAGTGCTTTCGTCGATTTCCTCGACGTCTTTCAGGTTTTCCATGTTGTACGATGGCCATCGCCCACTCCCCGAATCGGGGACATCGCGTGTCCAGACTCTATTTTAGCTGAAAGTTGACAGAGTTGTCAGGATTACTTTGAAGGGCCGACATGAAGTGAAAAAACATCGCACTCTTGTTTTCGCTAGGCGAGAGCAACGTCGACACGGGATCGGGCTACCATCTATCTTAAGCCCATGATTGTCCTCTCCCACTTCCAAGTCACGCCCTTACTCTCGGCGAAGGCCGACGAGGTCGGGGTTAGTTTGAATCTGAATTTGACAAAGACTCGTCTGCCCCTCGATGACGAGGGGCTTCATCTGCCGATCGGCGTCCTCACTCGTGAAGCCATGAAGAGGATTGTCAAGGATGACAATGGGTGCTTCTTGGTCAGTTCGAACGAGAGCGGGGTCGAATTCACCAAAATCCAGGCCTACAGCGAGGAGTTCGCACGGTTTTATTCTCTCTTCCCCACCAAGAACGCCCCCACCATGCGCGTTGCTGGCTTTCCAATGCATCGCATCAAGGACACCGATCCCTGGGAAGATACGAAAGCCAAAATCGCGACCCTCGGTCGCATCAAAGGGAGCGTTCTTGACACTACAACCGGGCTTGGATACACCGCCATCCTCGCCGCTAAAACCGCCGATCACGTCACAACCATCGAAATCGACCCTACGGCGACGGAAATCTGTCGCTATAACCCATGGTCTCAGCCCCTTTTTGACCCCAAGATAGATCAACTCTATGGCGACGCTTTTGATGTCATCGACACCTTCACCACGGGCCAGTTCGAGGCCATCGTGCACGATCCGCCCACTCGGCAACTTGCCGGCGAACTCTATTCCGAGGAGTTCTATGGCAAGGTGCGGCATGTTCTCCGTCGGGGCGGTCGGTTCTTTCACTACATCGGCGATCCTGAGAGCCCGTTTGGGCGATCGACCACGGAGGGCGTGATAAAGCGGGTCAGAGCGGCAGGATTCGCAAAGGTTGAGCGTCGTCCGGAAGCCTTTGGTATCGTTGCCTATTGAGGACTGTTTAGCGTCAAGACGGTAGACTCACTCCGTTCTCTATGGCAGCGCAACGAACCGTCGCGGTCGTCGGTGGGGGTCTAGCTGGCCTCATGACCGCCATGAAGCTCGCGGAAGCGGGCTGTAAAGTCAAACTCTTTAGCCTCGTACCCGTCAAGCGAAGCCACAGCGTGTGCGCGCAGGGCGGAATCAACGGGGCGGTCAACCTTCGGGGAGAGGGCGACTCGCCGTATCTCCACTTCGAAGATACGATCACCGGTGGCGACTTCTTGAACCATCAGCCACCCGTAATGCGCATGACCGAGCGCGCGCCCGCGATCATTTATCTCCTCGATCGCATGGGTGTTCCGTTCAACCGGACCTCGGAAGGGCTCTTGAGCTTCCGGCGTTTTGGCGGCACTCTCAAGCACCGCACAGCTTATGCGGGTGCCACGACAGGACAGCAGCTTCTCTACGCTTTGGATGAGCAAGTTCGCCGCTGGGAAGCGATGAAGCAGGTCGAAAAGTATGAGAGTTGGGA
>JBKJIP010000007.1:0-3196 GCA_046598515.1 Fimbriimonadaceae bacterium
GTCGGTGAGTATCCAGATGACCATGCTGGCGCGATAAGCGAAGGTCTCTTGGAAGTAGATGCTAAACAGCGCCCCCCACTTCCGCATCGTCCAGGTCATGGCAGAGAGGATACTCCGAGGATCAGTCGAAGAATCGGGCGTAGACGCCGCCGCTTTGATTCCATGCGGCGACAAGGTGTTTACCGTTCCCGGATGTTTCAACGACCGGGTCGTTGCCTTTTTCGCTGAGTTGGATTGGTGCTTGGCCGGAGATCGACAGCATGACAACGGTTCCATTTTGCCAAGCGATCACGGGGTTACTGTTTCTCGCCGTCAGCCATGGATTCTTGCCAGTGCCCAGGTTGGTTTCCGAAGCACCCGAAGAGGTCAGGATGGTGCCTTCCCGGCGCCAGACACTAAATGTGCTCCCGTTGATGACGGCCACCATGCCGCCATCCATCGGGCAGGCGGCCAACCGCCAGGAAGTTCCGCCTTGCATTGTGGCCGGAGAAAAGCTGACCAAATCCTTTGTCGTCAAGGCATACATGTCGCGATTGCCATCCACCGCGTTTCGGAATAGGATATGCAGTTTTCCGGACGAATCATAGGTTAGCGAGGGGTGGCAGCACTCGCAGATCGTGCCGCTCGGAGAGCGATAGGCGACGACATTCTTGGACCACGTTGTTCCGTGGTCTTTTGAACTGGAGATGGTTAATGTCGTGCCCGACTCGCGCAAATCTAGCCAGGCGCAGGCGAGCGTTCCGTCTGGGGCAACGGCCATCGCGTGGAGGCCCTCTCTTGCCGATCCGGGGACATCGTTCACCAGCGCACCCGGCTTCCAAGTCTTCCCATCATCGCTTGACACGAAGGATCGGACATCACCATCTGCCCCGCCGCCTTTCTCGCCAATAATCGCCGTGATCGTGGCGTACTTGCCACTTCGAGCGATACGCGGTCCCCGGCGCATGCCGAGAGATAGCTTGCCGGCGTTGGTCACGAGAGATGCTTCCGAAGATTGCATCCCGCTCTGGAGACGCCGGCACAGAATCTCGTTTCCGCGGCCATAGGCAACGAGGACAGAGCCATCATCGGCGACGGCCAGTTGCGGCTCTCGACCGATTTGATCGACGAGAACGGGTGCGGCAGATTGGGCGAGAGCAAAGATGATCATGCTTTCATAGTTTAGCGACCCGGGGGGAACCTCGGTTCCCGATGAGGCGTAAAACGAATCGAGCCCCGAAGGGGAGTAGCGACCGGCCATTGGCCGGGATCGAGTTCGTCAAGACGCTCGCAAGAGCCGGACCGGTCAGGAAAACGCGAGACCTTCATCGCCCAGCGATGAAGGTTTTTTGTTGCCTGGCGTGAAGGCTCGAGGAGAATATGATGAATCTAGCTACGTTCGGCGCTAGCCGACTTCCCAATAAGTTGTCCTGGAAGTCCGTATGGAATTAGCAGGCATTCCCATTTGGATTTGGGGAGCATTCCTGCTGTTCGTTCTCGGAATGCTCGCCTTGGACTTAGGAGTTTTCAATCGAAAAGCTCATAAGATAGAGATGAAGGAGGCGCTTACCTGGAGCGCGGTTTGGATTGGCCTTGCCCTAATCTTCAACACGCTCATCTTCTTCTTTTGGGATCGCATCCAACCTGGTAGTGGGCTTTCAAACAAAGACGCGGGTTTCGCCTTCTTGGCGGGTTATGTCTTGGAGAAAGCCCTCAGCGTCGACAACATTTTCGTCTTCTTGGTCATCTTCGGATACTTCAAGGTGCCGGAGGAATATCGCCATCGAGTGCTTTTTTGGGGAATCATCGGGGCGCTGATCACCCGGGCGATCTTCATCACCGTCGGTGCCGCTCTCCTAGAGCAGTTTCACTGGATGATGATCGTGTTCGGGCTGTTTTTGGTAGTCACGGGGATCAAGATGGCGACGGGGCATGACAAGCAGATTGAGCCGGACCATAACCCGCTGATTCGACTTGTGAAGCGAATGATGCCGGTGACGACCACCTACCAAGGCCAGTCATTCTTTACGCGAATCAATGGTCGGTTGTGGGCGACTCCGCTTTTCATCGTTCTCTTGACCGTCGAGTTCACGGACGTCGTCTTCGCGGTCGATTCGATTCCGGCGATCTTCGCGATCACGTCGGATCCCTTCTTGGTGTTCACCTCGAACATCTTCGCAATCCTTGGTTTGCGGGCGTTGTTCTTCGCCCTGAGCGGATTGATGCAGATGTTCCATTACCTTTCTTATGGGCTGGCCGCCGTGCTTGTTTTCGTGGGGGTGAAAATGCTTTATGGGTTTGCCGAAAAGTCGCTCGTGACGGAGTGGCCCAAGTTCCCGATCGCGCTTTCGCTCGGCATCATCGTGGCGATTCTGGCGGGTTCCGTGGTCCTATCCTTGAGGAATCCTCCCGAGGAAACTCCAACCACCCCGTAGCGGGTTTGCCCCGCTCAAAATCGTCACTAGAATAGGAAGCCGATCACGATGGAGAAGGGGCCCCAAGTCAAGTTAGCTGGCGGCGCAAAGGGCCGGATAGCGTTGGAACGCGTTCAACGGTCTCGGGGGATAGCCAAGTTCAGTGACTCCTCTGCGGGCGCAGAAATTCTTTGCGCAATTCCGTTAGATTTGCTCTCAGTCTCAGCTTTTAGTGGTAGGAGCGGTGCTGCGGCAATCAGCTAAGAGCCTCAGTACGAATCCAGTGATATCTAATGGCAAAATCAAACACGACAACGGGCTCTAAGGGCCCTGGAAATGGGGATCGAGACTGCGTTTTCTCAGTTTCAAAGCCCGATGGCACCGCCGACATGAGGCGCGGAATAGGCAGTTTTCACAAGAGCCTCTACCATGATAAGTTTGGAGAGGTCGAGGACTCCGCTTACCAAACACTTCTCGATGCTGTCGATGCACCCGATGGATCGAAATTTCGCAATGTCAAGAAGGGTGATGACGATAACACGGCACAACTGACGAATCCAAGCGCGGGACTAGCTCGTGACCGTCTAACTCGCGAGCCCAAGAAATTCACAATGCCGGAGGCACCAAGGGTTCTGTCACCTGGCACCGCCGCGGAGATGACGGAACTCTACTGGATGGCCCTGCTTCGAGATGAGCCCTTCAATAACCTCGCTGGTTCAGTTACCGTGTCAGACGCGGTTACAGAGATCAACCAAAGATATGGACAAGCGGTAACGCAGGGCGATTTGCTTCCAGGCACCGAC
>JBKJIP010000071.1:0-3151 GCA_046598515.1 Fimbriimonadaceae bacterium
CATCTGTTCGATTGTAGACCGGAGAGGTACCCTGAAAGCCGTGCCCGTTACCGAAAGCCAGGTCCTCGACGCCCTTCGCCAAGTTCAGGATCCGGACCTCCACCGCGATATCGTCACTCTAGGTTTTGTCAAGAATCTGGTCATCGAGGAAGCTCGCGTTGCCTTCGATGTCGAGCTGACGACTCCCGCCTGCCCGGTCAAGGACCAACTTCACGCCGAGTGCATTGCTGTCGTCGAAGCTCTCGGGGTGGCGACCGTCGATGTCAATATGACGGCCCGGGTCCGAACTCCCGTCGAGACGGCTCCCTTGATCCCCGGCGTAAAGCACGCTATCGCGATCGCATCGGGCAAAGGCGGCGTGGGTAAGAGCACGGTTTCAGTGAACCTGGCCATCGCGCTGGCTCAGACAGGCGCACGTGTCGGCCTGATGGATGCCGATGTCTACGGTCCCTCCATCCCCCTTATGATGGGCTGCCAAGGCGAGCGACCTCTCACACGGGATTCGAAGATCCTACCTATTCGCCGGTTCGGCGTAACCATGATGTCGCTCGGTTTCCTGCTCGAAGACGGGCAAGCCGTGCTCTGGCGCGGCCCGATGGTCGCGGGTACGGTGAAGCAGCTTTTGGAGGATGTCGACTGGGGCGAGCTCGACTACCTCCTCATCGACCTACCGCCCGGGACCGGCGATGCGCCGATGTCTCTGGCCCAGCTCGTGCCTTTGACGGGCGTGGTTTTGGTCTCGACCCCCCATCACGTGGCCGCGAACATCGCGGGCAAAAGCGTGCTGCTCTTTCGGAGGCTGAACACGCCGGTCATTGGGGTTGTTGAGAACATGGCCGAGTTCGTATGTCCCTCGTGCGGCGAAGTCTCTCGCATTTTTTCCGGCCTGGCCGGTTCCGATCTCGCGGCGCAATACGACCTTCCCTACTTGGGCTCGATCCCGCTCGATCCTGACGTGAGCCAGTCCGGGGATGCCGGCACCCCGGGTCTGATCGGCCACCCGCAGTCGATATCTTCGGCACGCTTCCGAGATATCGCGGGCAAGCTTGCCCAGCAAGCGAGCATCGTAAGTTTTGGGTCCGTTACCTAGGCCTTTGGTCTTTGTATTGCCCTGGCGGGGTGCCATCGGACCCACAGGGCACGATCCGTCATTTACACTCCCCTCATGGCACTCGCAACTCTCTTGCTCGCATCGGTTCTACTGGCTCAAGCCCCGGTAAAACTGACTCACACCTATGTCAAGGACCAAAAGGTCACCTACACCCTCTCCCTGAAAGATGACACTCAAGGCATTGAAGTTGCCGGAGATGTGACGTTTACGGCAACAGACGAGAAGGGCGCCCATGCCGTGGCCTCGCCCTCGATGAAGGTCAGCAAGGACGGAGCGGAGATTGCGACCACCGATCTCAGCTCGGACAAGATCGTGCTGGACGCCAAGGGCATTGCGGCGAACTACGAGTTTAACGAGCGAGGTATCGGCCTGATCATTCCGACCATTTGTGGTTTCCTGCCCGACAAGGAAGTCACTGAAAAGAGCCTCTTCGACATCAAGGAGAAGAGGGACAACTACACGCTCGAAGGCAACGGCAAACTGCTTGAAATCACCGAAAAAGATGGCGTGAAGCTCGCCACGATCGAGTACACGCTAGATGTAAAGCCGGGCGAAGAGCAGCCCGCGGTCCTAAAGATCAAGAGCGTGATTGACATGAAAACCGGTCAACTCGTTTCGAGTTCGGGCACGATCGACATCGAGTCCCGAACCAATCAGATCTCAGTTAAGCGCAAGTAACTTCTCCCCCTCTCCGTGAATGTTTGTCTCACGGGGAGGGGGCCGGGAGGGTGGGGAAAGTGCCTTACAAGCTTCCCGAGGCCATCGCGCATGCCCCTGGTTCTCAACAAGCCTCAGTCCCCGGTACGGGACTTCGCCGGAAGCCAAGGGTAAGCGAAGCGCACCCCTGGAAAGGATCGCCGCCAACTAAGCCCGGAGGGCGAAACGCACGCGACAGAGGCGACAGCCGGCGGAGTTGCGTTTCGCCCTCCGGGCGACTTCGGAGCGAGGGCTGGGCGGCATGCGCGATGCCTACTCGGCTCGGGCAAGACATCCTAGCTTTCGGAATGCTCCGAGGCTTTCTTCCCCACCCCTGCCCCTCCCCGTGACACGAACATTCACGGAGAGGGGTTCTGAGTTTAGATGTCAATCCAGCGGCGCTCGGCCCAGCTCTTCTCGACGGCGTCGAGGACTTCCTGACAGGCGACGCCGTCTTTGAAGTTCGGGCTCGGTAACTCACCTTTCGCCGTCGCGTTGACCGCATCCACAAGCCAGTTGATGAACGTGTGTTCGTAGCCGATGATGTGGGCGACCGGCCAGTAGTTGCCCGCAAAAGGATGGACTGCTTCCGTGGCTTGAATCACGGAGAAGCCTTGACGGCCGGCGGGATCGGTGTTGTTGTAGAACTCGAGCTCGTTCATACGCTCGAGGTTGAACACGATCGAGCCCTTCGAGCCATTGATTTCAAATCGATTGTAGTTCTTGCGCCCGACGGCGAAACGGGACGACTCGAAGGTGCCCATTGCCCCATTCTGGAAGCGGCACACGAAGGCGGAAGCGTCATCGACGGTAACTTCACCAACCCCGGAGCCATCGGCGAGCGGCCGCTCCTTGATGAACGTCTGCAGGATGCCGCTGACATCCTTGAACTCGCCCATGAGGAAGCGTCCGAGATCGACGATGTGCGAGCAGATGTCGCCATGGGCGCCGCTGCCAGAGGAGTTCTTGTCCAAACGCCAGACCATCGGGAAGTTCGGATCAGCAATCCAGTCCTGCAGGTACGTCGCGCGCATATGATAGGGCGTGCCGATCTCTCCGGCGTCAATCATCTGCTTGGCGAGGGCGATGGCGGGAGCTTTGCGGTAGTTGTGGAACACGGCATGGCTGACGCCCGCTTTCTCCACGGCTGCAAGCATCTCTTTGGCCTCTTGTAGCGTGTTGCCGATCGGTTTTTCGCACCAAACCATCTTTCCGGCGGCCGCGGCGGCGAGGCAGATTTCGTGGTGCGAATCACCGGGCGTCGAGATATCGATCACGTCGATTTCGGGGTCCTCGACCACCTTCCGCCAATCGGTCTCGGACTTCTCCCAGCCTAGCTTTTGC
>JBKJIP010000340.1:0-6417 GCA_046598515.1 Fimbriimonadaceae bacterium
CATGGATCGAGTAACGCCGAGCAAACCGCAGACGGCGTGAAGGCCATCGTCGGTGTTCTTCGAAAGGAACTGCCGAAGGCAAAGATATTGCTGCTATCCGTCTTCCCCCGCGGTCCCGAAGCGAACGACCCTATGCGAGTCGCCGTCGGCCGCGCGTCGTCTCTGTTCATCGAGCAGATTCAGGATCCGATGGTGACGCATTTGAATATCGGGAAGACGTTCATCCGGTCGAGCGGCACTCTTCGGAACACGTTGATGCCGGATTATCTGCATTTGAATCCGGATGGGTACGAGCTTTGGGCGAAGGCGATTTTGCCGACGGTAGAGAAGCTACGCTCGTAGCCTTCGCCCTGCCGCCCGGAGATGGAGTCGAACCTCCTGCGGGCTAGCGCCCTTGTCGTTTTCGGCTCCATCTCCGGGCTTTTGTTTGTCGTCTCCTACCCCAGGTCTTCGGTCGGGCCGTTGGCCCGACCTGCGACACCGGGGCTACAAATCTACGACCGCCTCCGCGGTCGTTGGCTTGCTTCGCTCGCCGAGGGAAATGCTGTAGACAATGGCTTGGAGCCAATGTGGGCCGCGGATGCTCGTGCCGCGGCGACAGCCTCTCGATGACCAGAAGCATTCTCATGCGGAAGCACAAAAACGGGAAGGAGGATGTAGCGACTACGGACCAAGCGATAAATGAGGCGTTTTCCTGCGATTCCACTGAATCCGAAACGATCTCCCCGTAATTTTGCTAGTTTTCCCAGCAAGGATGCGTGGAACCTAGATTTTTGGTGGTGGAGCTTCGAGAGAGTTGGCGCATGTCGCCAATATGGGTTCGAATGGCGTTGGGGGTCGCAGTATTGCTGGACCTTCTGGTCGCGGCTCAGTTCTTCTTTGGCTTCCTCGAAACCTCTTTTAACACCGTCCTACTCGCGCTCGCGACGGCCTTGGCCGCCACGGCCGCCGGCGGATTCGCTTCAAACCTGGCCAGCAGCCAGCGGCTCTCGACTCGCGTTCGCTTCGGATGGCGACTGATTTCCCTCCACCTCATCGGTCTGAGCCTATCCGCCAGCCTATCGCTGCTCAAGAACTGGCCCGTCCTGTACGGTTTGTTCGGTTTTCCGATTGATGATGCGATCCGGCTCCTCGCGTATTTCCCGCTCATACTCGGTCTTGCGGTCCTGACCCGGGCCGCGCCGGTCACCGGGCGCCTGAGACTCTTCCTCGACGGAGCGATCTCGGCAAGCAGCGTGGCCGTGCTGAGTTGGTATTTCGTCGTCGCCCCCGTCTGGGGCCGGGCGACGACCTCGCAGTTTATGAGTGGCTGGACCGCCGCTCATCCTATCGGAGACATCCTCTCCACCCTCGCCGCTGCCATCTTCCTGACCACGGCGGTTTGCGTTCGAGAGTGGCGATTCTCCACCGTCACCCTGGGGTCGGGTGTACTCCTTTTCGCAATCGCGGGCAATTTCGAAGCTCTGAATCAGCTCAGCGGAAACCCGTTGCTCGCCGCTCCGCAAGTCGTCATCCCCTTCGCGGTGCTTCTCTACGCCCTGAGCGCGCTCTCATGGAACCGGGAGGCACTGACGGAAACCTCCGGCGTCGCCTTCCGGGTGCATGCGAACAAACTGCGCTACTTCATGAGCCTGACCGGGCCCTACCTCGTGACGATGTCCAGCTTCGGCGTTGTCGCTTTTACGGAACTACAGAAGTCGGGCGTCATTTCGAGCGGGGTCTTCTTATTGGGTGCCGCCCTCATGGCGCTTGTCATGCTCCGCCAGGTCATTACTCAGATGGAAAACCAGGGCCTCGGTGCCCAGGTGCTAGAGTTCAACCGCGACCTCGAGCAAATCGTCGAAGTACGCACGGCCCAACTTCAGTCGCTTTACTCCCTTTCGAAGGCCGTCGGCAACTCGCTCGATGTCGAGGGTGTCCTCAAGAACTCGATGGACCATGCCATGACTGCGCTCAACGGCGACGCTCTCATCCTGAACCTAACCCCGTTCGCCTTCAGTGGATTCTCACGCCTGACGGAGTTTGTCCGGCATCAAGGTCTTGAGCAAGACCTCTGGGTTATGGACCGGATGAACATCTTGGATGCGATCTGGTCGGGCACGACCGGAGTCGTACACGACGGCGAGTTCCGCCGACACATGAAGTACGCCATAGCGCCCGTCCAGTGCAAAGGGAAATCGCTCGGCTGGATCTGTATCCTGCGTCGAAACGACGTATTTGATCCGACAGAAACCAGCCTCGTGGAGGGTATCGGCGCGGAAATCGGCACCGCTCTCGAGAATGCCCGGCTTTATGAAGTCGCCCGTCAGATGGCCGATATCGATACGGTCACCGGATTGCTCAACCACCGCGCCACGCAAGAGCGATTCGAGTACATGTTCAAAGCTGCGGAAGATATGCGCGAGCCGATGAGCTTGATCATGATCGATATTGACAACTTCCGATACTTTAATGACACATATGGGCACCTCGCGGGCGACCAAGTCCTGAAGGGAGTGGCCCGACTCCTACGCGATGTGGCCCGCGCCCATGATACGCCTGCCCGCTACGGAGGCGACGAGTTCATCATCATGCTGCCGAACACCGGAGCCGAGGATGCGCGAAAAGTGGCCGAGAACCTCCAGGCCCTGGTTGCGCTCGAAGGCTATCCCGAACCGGGCACGGATCGCGTGATCCCCTTCTCGCTCAGCATCGGCGTGGCCGCCTATCCGGCAGACGCCGCGACGCGCAACGAGCTGATCTATCATGCGAATCACAGCATGAGTCATCAGCAGCGAGCGGCCACATCGGGAACATCTCAGCGCCGCGCGATCCGCAAGCCGACGTCCGGAAGCGGCGACAGCTTCGATTTGCTCGACAGCATGATCAGCGCGGTCGACAACAAGGATTACTACACGCGGGCTCACTCGGAAGAAGTCACCGAATACGCGATCTGGATCGCGCAGGAACTAGGACTCTCGGAAGAAGCCATCAAGACGATCCGTTTCGCGGGGCTACTGCATGACGTCGGCAAGATTGGAATTCCAGATGAGATTCTGCGCAAGCCTGGGCATCTCACGGATGAGGAGTACGAGGTCATGAAGCAGCATCCGGTGGTGGGCGCGATGATTGTGAGCTCGATACCCGATATGAGCGAGATACTGCCCGGCGTGAAGCATCATCACGAGCGATGGGACGGAGCGGGTTATCCAGACAAGCTCGCGGGGGAAGCTATCCCTCTCCTCGCCCGCATCCTCGCCGTCCCCGACACATTCTCCGCGATGACGACCGACCGGCCCTATCGCAAAGGCATGAAGTGGGACGTAGCGATGGGCAAGATCAAGGAAGGGCGAGGCACGCAGTTCGACCCGACCGTCGTAGACGCGTTCTTCAGAGCCATCGAGAAGCGCGAGAAAATGGCAGCTTAAGCTTAGCGTTCGTCAGCTTTCTTTAACCGCGGAAGAGCGCAGAAGAGACACAGAAGGGCTAGCCTACGAGAATGGGACTTTGTCGACACGCGGACGACTTGGAGGAACCCCAAATCTTGGCGTAGAGTTGCTTCCACTGAGACGTAAGCCATGTCAAGACGAGGAATGTGATCGCCTATCACAAGTCGCAACCGCTCGTCGTGCCGAGCGCGGTTCCCACGACCATGTGCAAGATGATGGCGGAATCACCGACGCTGAACCTCATCGGGGCGGAGTCTTTTGAGGGGGCAAAGCCGACCGCGCTCGAGGCCGGCGAATGCAAAGAGCGCCGTCAGTTTCTGGCCGCCGCCCGTAAAGTGCGTGACCTAAGCCTGATTCCCGCGAAATCTGAAGAAGCCATGTTCGTCACAACGGGCAAAAATCTGAGTGAAGTGGCGCAAAAAGATCGGGCGTCAATGATCCTTGCCAAAGATTCGGAGCGCAACACGACAATGCTCCGTCCGGTCATCCATCTCTGGTTCAATTCGATGAAATTCTTGCCCACTCCGGGGCAGGCGAGGGACGCGGTTTTGGAGACAATTCTTAAAATTCCCTATAAAGATCCATATTTCGGTCTAAAAGATGTGATTATTCCGGGCACTCCTGAGTGATTCTCGCCGATTTACGGGTTGCATTTCGGCCGAAGATATCGGAGAATATAGCGACCATGACGGTGGGGGACGCGCGAGGCATATTGCTCTCCTTTGCAGGAGCAGAGGAGGGGGCACATCAGGGACATCCGGATTACCGGGTGGGTGGCCGCATTTTCGGCACTCTCTGGCCGGATAAACGTCGTTCAGTTTTGCGTCTCTCGCCGGATTTTGCGGAGGCCCTCTCCGAACAGCGGCCCACGGCATTCAAGATCGTCAGCAAGACCGGCGGATGGGGTTGGCTCGCCGTGGATTTGAACTTCGTCACCAAAGAAGAGTTCCACCCCTTGGCGGAAATCGCTTGGGAACGAAGAAAATAGGGCGTGCTCCCGAACTTCTTCTATCACCCGCGCATGCTGGCCTATGATTTCGGGCCCCAGCACCCTCTGAAGCCGGAACGTCTTCACCGGACTATCCAACTCGCGGAATCATTCGGAGTCAAGTGCATCGACCCCGGTACCGGGGAAGTCGAGGACGTGCTGCGTGTGCACGAAGGGGAGTATGTGGACGCGGTCCGTGCGATTTCGGACGGCGCGCAGGACCTGGATTTCACGTGGCCCTTCGGCTTCGATCGCGGAGACAATCCCTCGTTCCCCGGCATGTACGAGGCATCTCTCGCCTACTCGTCCGGATCGGCGACCGCGGCGATGGCCGTGCGGGATGGCGCGCAACTCGCTTTCAATGTAAGCGGCGGGCTGCATCATGCCCGACCGGCTCTGGCGAACGGTTTCTGCATCTTCAACGATTGTGCCATCGCGTGCCACATCTTGCGGGAGCGGTTCGAGCGCGTGGCGTACATCGACATCGACGTCCACGCCGGAGAGGGCGTGATGATCATCTTCCAAGACGATCCGGGCGTGCTCACTTGTTCGATCCATCAGGACCCGCGCACTCTCTTTCCTGGGCTCGGCTTCATTTCTGATCCGGGCGTCAATGTCCCCCTCGCGCCCGGAACTTCCGCCGATGTCTGGCTTTATGCATTTCAGGAAGGGCTGATGCCGTTCGTGCGCGAGTTCGATCCGCAAGCGATCGTGCTCCAAATGGGCACGGACACCCATCGAACCGATCCGTTGGCCCGGATCGACAACGACGTGACCCACTGGCTTATGGCCATCGAAGACGTCCGCGATTTGGATTTGCCGACGGTCGCGCTCGGCGGTGGAGGATACGACGTGCGGAACGTCCCTCGCATGTGGGTCGCTGCCTGCCTGACTCTGGCCGGGCAGGACGTTCCGGAGAAGCTACCCGAACCGATGGCCACCGATTGGGGAACGCCAACCTTCCGCGATCCTTACGATGCAGCCACAGCCAAGATGGCCGAGGCGCAAGCCGTCGTCCGCGAACTTCGCTCGCTCAAGAGAGAATGAATTCCACGCCTGCTGCGGCATGGATCCGTGTTGTGTCGAAGCTTGGGATGGGTATCTCTTCCGGTTTGAGAAGCAGGGGAAACTCCGTGCATCCCAAGATGACGCCTTCCGCGCCACGGGCCGCCAGATCGTCGATGATGCGTAGAAACGTCGCTTTCGTCTCTTCGAGAAAGGTGCCCTTACCGAATTCGTTGAAGATCGGATCGTGAATGCGGTCTCGGTCTTCCTTAGTCTCCGGGATTAGCACTTCGATTCCGCGGGCCGAGAGGCGAGAACGGATGAAGTCGCCTTCCATCGTGAAATGCGTTCCAAGTAGCGCCACCTTGGTGAGCCCAGCCGCCACGATCGCCTTCGCCGTGGCGTCAGCGATGTGAATCACGGGCAGCCCGACTTCATCTTGGATGCGATCGGCGGCGACATGGAGCGTATTGGCGCACAGGAGTAGTCCCTCCACTCCCGCCGCCTTTAGGGCGTGCGCTTTGTCAACGGCCATCCGGATGTTGAGATCCATGCGATCCGCGGCATTGTGTCGGTCGATATCGCCAATGTTGACCGAGTAGAGAACCAGTTGGGGAAACTCGATCCCGCCGAGCCGTTTGTTCACGCCTTTGTTGAGGAGCGAATAGTATTCGACCGTCGAGAGCCACGTCGTTCCGCCGATGAGCCCGAGTAGTTTCATCGCCGAATTATGGGCTGGTCGGTGGCCCCCCGCTCGCCCGGAGATGGAGTCGAACCTCCTTCGGGCTAGCGCCCTTGTCGTGTTCGGCTCCATCTCCGGGCTTTGTTTGTCGTCTCCTACCCCGGGTCTTCGGTCGAGCCGTTGGCCCGACCTGCGACGCCGGGGCTAGAAATCTGCGACCGCCTTCGCGGTCGTCGGCTTGCTTTGCTCGCCGCTTTGTGAGGGGAGCCTGCACTGCTCGTGGGCGCGGGTTGCATCATCCCCGCGTCTGCCGC
>JBKJIP010000381.1:0-2721 GCA_046598515.1 Fimbriimonadaceae bacterium
CGTGGTGCCCGGTGGCGCTTCGTCCCAGACCTTCACGATTAATACGAACGTAGTAACCGCTTCGTATAACGTGACGATCAAGGCTCAGCTTCGCGGTATCACCAAAGCCGCGACGCTCAACGTTCATCCGTAAGGGTCAGCGTTGGGAACAGAGGCCCCGCCGATTAATCGGCGGGGCTCTCTTGTTTATGCGATCTCACCGATCGCTCGGCTCATTCCCTTGCAGCGGAGGCAAGCATGCTCGCCACCTTCGGAACCAAAGCCTGGGCCAAGCCCGGATTTGATTTGCGGATAGCCGCAAGTCAAGCCGACTAGAGTCGGCTCTCGGCTAGAGTCACGGGCGATTTTGCGGATTTTGGCAAATCGACGCAGCGCCCGGTTGGGGATCACGCCGCCTCAGCGCCATGTCGGTATCGAAGAGGAGAGCTCTCGAAAACCTTCTCAATCCCGCGTACTCTGGCAGAAGCACCCGATAGTCGGACTTCCATTCTCGATTCCCGCTCAACTCGGACTGTTTAGGGGGCCGGATGATTCCTTTAAGGCAGGCTTGAGGTCGGTGTGGCCTCCGCTGGTCAAAGAAAACATCATTTACCGGCGCGATGGGCAAGAACTTCCTACTCTCTGGTGTGGGTGAAAACCTGACCGATGACGGAGCGGGCAACCAGGACGTTGTGAGCAAGCCTTAAGGCTTGCTCACTTTGATGACGTGACGCCCGGCCGTATATACCTTCCGATCTTTGCCCGGGATCTGGACTTCCGCCGACGTGTTAGCGGGGATCAAAATCGTGTAGTCGTAGCCGTTGCCGTTTTGCTTCCACTCACAGAACACGCGTCCGTAGGCTGACTCCAGGGAGGCCTTGGCCGTCGTCAGGTCCCCGCCCGGAACCGGTGCGATCAAGAAGGTTGCGCCCCCCTTCGCCGGCGGCAGAAGCTGAATACCGCCAACCGTCTCGAACATCCATTCACCGACTGCGCCGAGAGCCCAGTGGTTAAAGGAATTCATGCCGGGATCTTGGAAGCCACGTCCCTTGACGTAGCCGTCCCAGCGCTCCCAGATCGTGGTCGCGCCGTTGTCGATCGTGTAACCCCAACTCGGGAAGCCTCGGTTCAAAAGCAGTTTGTAAGCAAGGTCGGAGCGACCGAACCGCGTGAGCGTTTTCATCAGCGGCATCGTCGAGTGGAAGCCGGTCGTGATGTGGTCGTTCACCCGAGCCAGGGAAGCCAAGAGATGCTTGAACATCTCATCGCTGTCGGGCACGATGCCGAGATAGAACGCAAGGGCGTATCCCGCCTGCGTGTCGCCTTTGATTTTGCCGTCGGCGCTGACGTACTCCTTTGCGAAAGCCGCCTTGATGTTCGAAGCCATCGCGGCGAACTTCTCGGAGTCGGCCGTGCGGCCGAGAACCTTGGCCAATTCGGAGGCTTGGACGGCACTCTGGAACCACATCAAGGTTCCAAAGACTTCCTTCGGACACTCGCCGCCGGTTCGGGGCCAGCCATCGCGGATAAGGGTGTCTCCGTTGAGCCAATCCCCGTAGTCGTTGTGGCGGTTGTTTTCCCAAACGAACTTCGGATTCTTCGAGGCGACCCATCCTAGGTAGTGCGTGATCGAGTCCAAATGCTCGGTTAGTAGCCGCGTATCTCCAGTGTTGTGCCAGAGGTCATAGGCGTAGCCTACTCCGGCATCTCCCCATCCGGGCACACCGGTGAAGAATCGGTCCTTGCCGTAGGGATGCGGCGCAAAGTCAGGGTAGCGGCCATCTTCGGCCTGGGCATCTCGAACGTCGACCAGCCACTTCGTGGAGAAGCCGGCCATGTCCATGATGTAGTGCGACGTCTGGCCAAAAGCGAGAATGTCGCCCATCCAGCCAAGGCGCTCGTCCCGTTGGGGACAGTCCGTAGGAACTGACATCAGATTCGCCCGCTGCGTCCAAACGATGTTCTGCCAAAGCCGATTGACCATAGCATTGCTCGTTTCGAAGACCGAGTTGTCCGGCGACGAGGAGTGGAAAACGCCGCCCTCGACGTCGTCGACCGTCATCGGACCGGCACCTTCAACGGAGATGTACCGGAATCCGTGATAGGTGAAGCGGGTCTCGAACCAGTGCGGATCTCCCGAGGAGATGAACGTATCGATCTGCGGTGCCCCGCGGAGGTTAGTCGTATAGACGGTCCCATCCTCGTTCAGCATTTCGGCGTATCGAATGGTTACTCGCGTGCCTTGAGGGGCGGTTATGCGAATTCGGGAGTTTCCGACCATGTTCTGGCCCATTTCGAATACTTGCTGGCCCGGCTTCGGCTCGGTTCGACTTTGGGGTTTGAGCCGTTTTGTGATTCGGATCGGCTCATTGGTTTGAGGCACAACCAGAGGGCTCGGCTCGGGGGTCACGACCATCGGGGAAGCCCAGCCGCTCTCGTGGTAGCCCGACTTATCCCATCCCGGGAGTTCCATGTTCGCATCGTAAAGCTCGCCGTCGAGGAGGTCTGATCGGCGTACGGGGCCGTTTTGGGTGGTCTTCCAGTCCGAATCAGTCATTACAACCTTGGTTGTGCCATCCGCATACCTGATTCGGAGCTCGGCGCTGAAGAACGTCTGGCGGCCATAAACAGCACGCGGGAAGCCACGAGGATCCAGGCTCTGCGACATTCCGAGTCGGCCGGCGTACCAGCCGTCGCCCAGAATCGCGCCGATCGCGTTTTCGCCCTCGCGGACGAGTTCGG
>JBKJIP010000384.1:0-10666 GCA_046598515.1 Fimbriimonadaceae bacterium
GCTATGCGGAGGCCGTAAACGGACTGATCCAGGAGATTAAAACCGTCGCAAGAGGGTTCAGACAGTTTGAGAACTTCAAAGTCGCCATCCTCTTCTTCTTAGGCAAACTCGACCTCAACCCACACAAATGCTCATAGAGCCAATTCACAATACGCACACCTTCTTTTAGGACGTCCCATCCGGAACCGCGCCGGATTGGAGATGTAATCCAAAGTATCGCCTTGTTAATCTTTGATGTGGGCGACGAAGCCGCCGTCTGCGGCTAGGGCCACGGGGAGGCTGGCTCGAGAGATAAGCTTCGCGTCCTTCACTCTTACACTATTCGGATTGGCGGCGGGAATTGGGTCGTCAAGCCAGAGGGTGGCGGGGTGGGCGCCGGGCGTGAGGAAAGTGAGGGGCACCTCGATCGTGCGGGCCGGACCGGCGGACATTCCGGCGACCCACCACTCCTTCCCCTTGCGACGGGCGGTGACGAGGAGCTTGCCAGGTTCGGCGAGGAGTACGCGCGTCTCGTCCCAATAGGTCGGAACCGTCTTCATAACTTCGAAGCCCGATTGGTCTTTGTAGGCATCGGGGTAGTCAGCGACCATGGGATTTGGATTGTCGAAGCACACGTAGCTGGCGAGCATGAAGGCCCTCGTTCCTTCGACCCGAGGGGCGACGAACTGGACCTTGAAATCTTCCGGCCGTACGGCCTGGAAGCCACCGGAATGGTAGTCCATCGGCCCGGCGACCATCCGGGTGAAAAGCAGCTTAAGCGTGTGAGACGGGGTGACGCGGTCGCTCCACTTCATGTATTCCTGGTTGAGGGCGCCCTCGTGATTCATCAGGTTCGGGAATGTGCGCTGCAGGCCCGTGGGTTTCCAAATGCCGTGGAAGTGAATGAGGATGTGGTGCTTGGCGGCCGCAGCTAAGACCTGCTCGGCGAACTCGACCGTGTTTTGGTCGTCGTGGTCGAGGAAGTCGACCATCATGCCGGACCAACCCATCTTCTCAAATCCTGCGAAGGCCTCTTCAACTCGGCCCCGCAGCGCGCGACTGTGTACCCAAGTCCAAAGCTTGACGCCCTTGCTATCCGCGTACCGCTTGATGGCTTTCAGATCGAGGTCGTCGCGAACTCGAGTGACGTCTGTGGTCGGACCCGGCGAGACGCCTTGGTTGTCCTGGTGATACCAAGGAGTGTCGGTGTTGTTGGCGATGGTGCTGTGGTATCGGATGCCGCTGGCGGCGGCGAAGTCGATATAGATTCTCTGAGCCTCCAAGCTGAAGATTGGCGGCTCGGGCTTGCCGTCCTTGACCACATTGCCGTTCCACCATGGCCAAGTCATCTTGCCGGGGTGGATCCATTTGGTGTCGCCGATGGCGCTCGGCTCGTTGAGGCAATAGAGGGTGTTGCTCTCCAAGAGCTTGCCAGGCTTATCGCCGATGAGGATCACGCGCCAAGGCGTGAGAAGCTTGCCCTCGACCACGACTTTGGTTCCGTCGGGGCGGGGGGTGAGGTCGCTGACAAAGGAGTCGCCGGTCTTGCGGAGGCCCATGCCGGCGTAGCGGCGTAGAGCGGCCTCAGTGATGGCGGCCGTGGCGGTGGGAAATTGCAGAGTGAGAGGAGTATCGAGGAGGATGTCGGTCTTGACCTTGCTGAACGGGGCGACGTCTACGGTGTGCTCGTGGCTGGTGGTGTAGCTGTTCAAGTATTGGACATAGGCTGTAGGTTCGCCGACGGGCTTGAACGTGGTCCGCTCGTCTTGGACGACGACGTTGGCCTCGTTCCTTAGCTTGACAACTTCGTAGCGGACGGCAACCGCGTCTTCATAGCATCGGAAGACGACGTCGAACCGCCGGCCTTGGCTGCTTTCCAGATTCAGTCGCAACTCGTTGAAACGGTCGACTGCCTCATTGGCTCGGCCGAAGAGCACCTTGATCTTCTTGTCGGATTTTCTAGTGGCCGTCTTGACGACCTTCACACCGCTCAGTAGGTCGCGTTCGCCAATCAGGATGAGCCCGAGCTGATTGTCAGTGAAGAGGTTGTGCCCGTCATAGCTCACGGACCAGCTGGGGACGTTGGTCGCGACCCGCAACCGACCATCGGGCGAATCCAAACTTGGGATTGCTGGCCAGCAACTTGCTGACGCCAAACACAGGGCAAGGACGCCAGCGACCATTCCCAAAGGCTACCACTTCGGGCCGAGGCGGAACGCTGGGCGCCCGGAATCAAGCTAAGTGAAAGAGGGCTGATCACCGACGACATAATCAAGAGTTCGCAAGTCGTCCAGTGCGGAGTACCAGCCTTAGATCTGAACGTGCTTCTGACCACGCGGACTAGTTCAGTGGCTTTGGCCGGGTTCGTTCGAACTAAAAAACTTGCAAGGAAAAACGCCTTCCTGTATCATTACTCTGTAAGCCAAATTTGGCTTAGGGAGGAACTAAATGAAATTTCGACAACTTCGCGTCAACGCGGTCATTCTTGCCACATTTGCACTAAGCATTTTCGCTTTCGCGCTCAACTCTACGCCTGTTTCCGGCGCTGGTCAGAGTAATGCGATCAGCGCGAATCAGCTTCAGGGCACGACAGAGCTTAGGGTGGGCCAAGAAGTGCGCGCCGTGACCTCAACGGCCACGATTCTCAGCCTCGTACCCGGACCCGGGCACACGCTCGTTGGTACATCCTCGCACACTCTTGACTTCGGCGGCGGCAACACGATCACCACGGCGGATCAAGGGCGTCTAGTCCCAGTTAACAACGTGGGTCTTTATCAGTTGCTCATCAAGTGCACGATCGTCAGCGGCACGGGCGAATTCGCCGGTGCGACTGGCGACCTAACCTTTAGCGGTCGAATCAACCTGGCAATCGGTCGAGTCGACTGGAGGGTCAGCGGTCAACTCCGATAGATTCTGGTTACTGCGCTTGCAAGAGGCAAGGCGGCTAATGCTAAGCGACGAACTCTAGACGCCGCATCCGCAGCCTACAAAGTCGGCTACGACGACCCGTCTCACTTCAGCCGCGACTACAAGAAGCTCCTAGGCGAGGCACCAATGAGGGATGTTATTCATTTGCGGTTCTATGCCGTAAACGTCGGTATGCCAATTTACGTGCGCAGCCGGTGGAGTCACATGCTGCCGCACAAACTTACGTGGGTGCGGCCATGAGAATGCTGATGCAACAGACCACATCGCCCGCTTCATCGAGAACGGGGACGACCTTCAGGAGCATTTGATCGAAGTCGCCGCTCAGGGGTTGCACGCTTTCTTCCCCCGCCAGGGCCCGCAGATGGGCGGCGATCGCGGGGTGGGCTTTGTCGGTGGTATTGAGAACCTCGAAAAGGGTTTTCCCTTCCTCCCACGTCACGCCTGAACGAATGGATGGCAGGTCTCCGTTCGTGACGAGGTCAATGGCCAAATCTTTGTCGGTCGCCCAAGCACTCGTCTGGTTGTAGTCCATCACGAGGTGAAGCATCGCTAGTGGGGTCCGTAGCTCGGCCCCTCTGGCTTTCTCCGCGACCACGTCCAGCACCTCTCGCCTTTCAAGAATCGCCGAAAGCCCTTCCCAATCAACTCCCTCCTGCATGAGCGCGAGCTCGAACCGTTTCTTGTAGATGAGAACAACGGTTTCCGTCCGGCCGAAACCCCCGGTTTTGAACTTGATGCGAAGCCAATAGGTGTTGACGGTGCCAATTTTCAGGCCCAATCGCATGGCGATCGCTTCATTCGTGAGACCTTCCGCGGACAACTCGACGATCTCTGCTTCTCGAGCGGAAAGGTCACTTTTTGGCATTTTCTTTCACCAATTGCATTGATACGCGCTTTGTCCCTAGACTTGAACACGGTCGCAGCCCGACTGTCCTTGGCAGCAAGAGAGTACCGCTGAATACCGGCGTTCCGTAAAAGGGGCGACCCCATAAAAACCTCCCCGCTCCGGCCGTCCCGGTCATATATAATGACCTCATGGGCAAACCTACGGCTGAGATGCAAGAGCTAGCCCTCAAGCTGGTTGCGCACGAGCAGCGGAGTGACCTGGACTCGGCTGGCGGCATGAAAGCGCCGAATCGGGTGATCGAAAAGCTCAGAATCACCCTCACCCGATTCTCCGGCTTGGATAGTTTTTCAGCCCTGATGCGGCGGGCTGTGGCCTTGTCTCGAATCGAGGATCCCTCTCTAGAGGGCCTTGCACTTCCGCAATACGACTCAATCGCTTCTTTTGAAGGGCTATCGAATGAGACGACTTTGACGGTTACGGCCCATCTGCTCGATTTGATGAGCACATTCGTGGGCAAGGCGCTAACGTTAAGGTTACTTACCGACACATGGCCAGTGGATGATTTGTAGGACAGCTGATATCATGAAAAAGCAACCAAAAGAAAACAACCAAGACCCGGTGCAAATCCGTCAAATCCCGACCGGCGTCCCCGGTCTTGATGAGATTCTGGGCGGGGGATTGCCTGAGTTTTCATTCAATATCATCGCCGGTGCCCCGGGGGGCGGCAAGACGACCCTGGCCCACCAGATCATGTTTGCCAACGCCACGCCCGAGCGTCCGGCACTCTATTTCACCGTACTAGGCGAGCCGGCTATAAAAATGCTTCGGTATCAGCAGCAGTACACGTTCTTCGACCAGGCGGTCTTGCAAAATTCGATCCGCTTTATCAACCTCAGCCAGCTAGTGCTGGAGCAAGACCTTGGCGCGGTCCTCGAAACCATCGTCAAGGAGGTCGAAAGCTCTAACCCAAGCATCGTGGTGGTGGATTCGTTCCGCACCGTCGTGCGAAAAACTCAGCAAGGCTCCGGCGAAGTGGATATTCAAGGCTTTGTCCAGCGCCTCGCCTTGCACCTCACAAGTTGGCATGCAACTACATTTCTGATCGGAGAATACGTCGAAAACGAGCTACGAGACAATCCCGTTTTTACCGTTGCTGATGGCTTGATCTGGCTCAATCAAAGCGTGGAGCGCAACTCGATCGTCCGAAAAATGCAGGTCATGAAGCTGCGCGGACAGGAATCCGTGCCTGGCTTACATACGTTTCGCATAACGGGAGATGGTCTCCAGTGCTTCCCGCGAACTTTCGGTCTCACTGCCAATAAGTCGGAGCACGTCAAGGGCAGTCGTCGACTGTCTTCGGGCATTCCGGAACTAGACGAACTCATGGGCGGAGGCATTCCCGAAGGGGACAGCGTGCTGTTGGCGGGCCCATCCGGGGGCGGCAAAACGGTGCTCGGCATCCAATACGTCGCCGAGGGACTCAAATCTGGCGAGCCCTGCATCGTAGCGATGTTCGAGGAACGCCCTAACGAATACCTTCATCGCGCCGCCTCGTTTGGCTTCGATCTGGAGCAGTACGTGAAGGACGACCTTCTGCGGCTAATCTACCTCCGGCCACTCGACCTCTCCGTGGATGAAACCGTTCACGAAATCGTGACCGCGGTGAATGAAAACGGCTGCAAGCGACTGGTCATCGATTCGCTCGTTGGCTTTGAGATGGCGCTCGCGCCAGATTTTCGCGCCGACTTCCGCGAGTCGCTCTACCGTATGATCGGCGCGCTAACTCGGCTGGGCGTCACCATCTTCAGCACTGTCGAAGTAGAAGAAAACTTCACTTCGATGGGTTTATCGAACTTCACCATCTCGTTCCTCGCCGACGATATCATCCGCTTGCGCTACGCGTCCATCAACGGGCAGCTTCGAAAAATCTTGATGGTGGTCAAGATGCGGCGAAGCGCTCACAGCATCGATCTGTGCGGCTACGAAGTCACGGAATCTGGGCTCAAGATAGGCGAACCGCTGCGGGGGTACCGCGCGCTCACCTCCGGTATCCCCGGCCCATGGTCGTTTGACGCGGGCCAAAGCGATTCTGGACTCCAGTAACAGCGCATGGCGTCAATTCTAGGGTGTTAGCTTCGACTTGGAAGCACGCAGGAACTCAACGAGGGCGACCCCGAAAGCCGGACTCGCCAGAGTTGACATGTGGTCCGCGCCATCGACGACCGTCAGTTTGGAGCCGCGCAGCATCTTCACAAGCGCGGCGACGCGGGTCTTCGTGGATTCGGCCTCCTTCGAGCCGTGGATGAATAGGGTCGGCACCTTGCACTTCTTGAGATCTCCCGCCTTCACTTCCAGGCCTTTGAAGCTTTGCCCCGCTGCTGCCCACGCCTTGACATCCTTCCCGTCGTACAATATCTTGGCGAACGCTTCGGCGGCTTGTTGGGTCAGTTCCGGCCTCACGTTTTGAGGTAAGGCGCGAGGCCTTTACCGTCGTCCACGGCCTTGGCAAACACATCGATCTCCTCTGAGCCAGCCTCGCCGATGAGCAGGGGCGCCTGGCCGCCGTAGATGATGCTGAGCACGCGGTCAGGGTGTTTCGCCGCCACCTTGCCCGCTATGAACGAACCCATGGAGTAGCCGATCAGATGGGCCTTCTTGATCTTGAGGTGGTCGAGCAGGCGCACCACGTCGGCCGCCATTTCTGCGCCGTACTTGGTCAAATCGTGCGGTTTTTCGCTCTGCCCATGACCGCGGCAATCCAGAGCGATCAGTTTAAACCCTTCGAAGGGAGTGAGCTTTGGTCCCCACATCTTCACGTCGCTCATCCAGCCATGGATAAGGACGACGGCCTCCCCTTTTCCTTCGGTGACATACCGAATCTTCACGCCGTTCGAGTCGAACACGCTATCGGCCGACTGTGCTTGCGTGAACATGGCGCAGCCGATGGCAACCAGCATCAAGAGTGCCTTGGACTTCATTCGTAGTGTTTACATACGAAGCGATCCGCGCGTTGCGAGAATTTCTCGTGCTAACTGTTGCTTTTTTGGCTGCTTCGAGAACTGATGGATCAGTTCCAGCCACGCCAACGGGTATGAACCCTAACGGGCCTCACCTCAGGTTCTCCGCGGTTTTCCGACTTCCGCGTTGCGGGAAATCACCGCCAACATCGTGCTTGCCTTGCTCAAGTTCGAACTCATGCGAGGAACCATGTATCACAGGTTCCAGATGAACGCCAAGCTTGTCCGCGAATGGAAAGCGCGACATGACGCCGTGAATGCGCTCATGCTTGCCGAGGCCCGGCGAAAGACTCCGCGCGAGCGTTTTCAAGCCCTCAATGCTCATCTGACTCGACTTCACCAGATGGGAAAGCTGGCGGAACATGAGTCGGATATGGACGAACACATGGGGTGGTCTCAAGTCCAGGAAATCTATATTGAGCGAAAGACTCGATCTCGATATTGCGATGGTCGAGTTGGTGCAAAAAGAAATGCCGCTGGCTTCATTCCCGCGAGAAGGTGAAACTGTGGGAGCTTTGCGACTAGTTGCTGTCACGCACTTGGCCATGGATATCCCAGAGGAATTACCAGGTTTCGCCACATACTTTGGCCGCCGCTATTCGGACTAATCTGAACCTGAAAATGATCGACATCAAGAAGGCTTTGCCCTCCGCACCCCATTAGATTAGTCAACAAATGCTCAAATCCACTGTACAGTAACGCATGCGCAAGTGCTGCTTTCTTCTCGCCTTCGCCGCTATCGGCGCGGCCCAAGCCCAGGTAACGCCAAGTGCGTGGTTCTCGCCACCGCTTATGTTCCAAGAGAATTTCGACACCATCCCGGCGGGCTCGTACCTTACGGTCGGCACGTTCGGGTTCCCGGCTTTCGCCTACCGGACGACACCCGGTGGCTGGCTCGATGTGGCCCCCCCCGTCGGCCCTAATCCTCCGGCGTTCTCTCCCTTGAACACGATTGTTGGGGTGAACAGTGGAGTTGGGTTTCAGGTGATTGCGCCGATGAGGCGATTCGGAGGGTATTTCCGCACCAACATCAATACCGCTGGTCTCGCGAATACGAATGCGAAGATTGTGTTCTTCGATCAAGGGGGCAATGTGATCGGCAGCGTCGGTATCAATCTCAGCACGGTCTGGACCCAGTTCGCTTGGCAGACCAACCCGAGATGGACCCACGTTGAGATCTACGGTGGCCCATTCGGACCGGGCGGAGTCGAGATGGACAGCGTTTGGGTTCGTCCGAACTAGCTTGGTTTCCCTCCTTCAATGGATTGGAGGGGTGAGAAAGCATCTCTGTAGTTGAAATGCCGCCTCACCTCTCCCCAGTTCCCTTCGGTCACTAACCCTCTCCTGACGGGGGAGGGTTAGTCCTCTTGGAAGAATATCTGACGCACCTCGACGGGTCCGGGGGCGACGGCGGCGCCTTTGCGCATCCACTCCAGCGCTTCCTCCATGCTGCCGACTTCCAAGATGTAGATGCCGCCTAGAACCTCCTTGGTTTCCACATACGGCCCGTCGGTGATGACCATCTTGCCGTCGGGCAGAGTTTGCAAGGTCTTTGCCGGGGCAAGGCCGCCGGCGAAGGACAGGACCCCAGCCGCCTCCATCTCGGCGTTGAACGCGTGAATCTTGCGCGCCATCTCTTCCGTCACGCTGGATGGATCGAAGTCGTTGGGCAGGTAACCCGTAACCAGAAATTTCATATTGTAAGTTCTCCTAAACAAGTCTTCCGGGGAGCCCGGTTGCCCTGCATTCAACATATTGTCGAACTACATGCGTGGATTTCGACAAGTCATCCAATCTTCTTTCGCCATTCTAGGTCGGCCCTTTGCAGCAAACCCAAGTCATGGACAAAGCCGTGACGAAGGCGTGCGTCGAGCACAAGCTCGAAGTCTGCGTCGGGGTGGTCACGAATGAGAAGACGTTTGGGCCGGGGAAGAACAGGAGCGATTCAGTGGTTTAGGGACAAGCTTTTGAGATGGGTGTCGTATTGGTCGGCAATGAAGTCGGCGTATAATTGCGCTTATGAGCCAGTTCTTTGACGTAAACCTGTTTCCGGGGGAAGACGGCTTTTGGGTAGTCGAATGTCCGTCGTTGCCCGGATGCATAAGCCAAGGGAAGACGGAAGAAGAGGCTCTGGAGAACATCAAGGATGCGATTCGCCTCTGCCTTGAGGTCCGGCGAGAGTTGGGCTTGCCACTCGGCGTCATGAAGCGGACCGTCGAAGTCGCTGCCTGATGGGAGAACTGCCGGTATGCAGTGGTGCGGATGCTGCCCGCGCATTCGTGCGATTGGGTTGGACTTTCGCTCGGCAAAGCGGTAGCCATCAGGTTCTCACGAAGCAAGGTTCGGCTAATGTTCTGTCGATTCCGAAGCATAGGGAACTTGATCGAGGCACTCTTCGCTCACAGATTCGCTTGGCGGCAGTTACGGTGGACGACTTTGTAGCCGCTCTGAATGCATAAACGTCCTCGCGTCACAGCGTGGAGTCAACCCGTATCTGCTCGTATAATGGTGGTTGTGGAACCGATCGCCAGCCTGCCAAAGATTTCGGACCTTGTCTGGCAAGATGAGGGCCGGATGAGTGGAGCTCCCTGCATCCTCGGAACGCGGGTGCGGGTTCAGGATCTGTTTGACTGGATGGCCACGGGCGGCTCAGTCGACGGCTTTGCGGAAGCCTATCCCCACGTCCCGCGCGAGCGTATCATTGGTCTCCTTCGCATGGCGGAGAGTGACCTGTTAAAGCACCTGGAAGCGGCGTGAAACGGGTATTCCTCGACGAGAACGTAGACGCCAAACTCGCCGTCCGGTTATCGAATTGCGAAGTTCGATCTGTGCGCACCGAAGAGTGGTTTGGGGTTCTAAACGGCGAACTCCTGCGCCGGATCGAAGCTGGGTTCGACGTCCTGATATCTCACGATAGGGGTCTAGAGCATCAGCAGAAATGGGCTGGACGAGCACTAGGACTCATCATCATTCGCTCCGAAAGCACCGACATCGCGTCCTACGAAGTGGGCATCCCCGACCTCCTTCGTGCGATAAATCAGGCCCAGCCTGGAGTGGTCACGACCTTGATGCTCAAACCCATTCTGAGGCCAGAGACCATTCTTGCGAAGGACAGTCTCCGAGAGTCCCCGAATAGGGAATGCCTGTGCTGCGCGGCGGGACTACCCACGGAAGGTCCCAGAACCTGTCCAGAGTGCGGTCACGTGTTCGCTGGCAATGGCTGGGACGGTATCGATGCCCATTGGCGTTCACATCACGAAGACGTTATGTCGTACGAGCAGTTCCGCGACAGCTTGTGCCGCGCTCATGGCCTAAGCCGAAGCCGTCGGCGGTAAGAACTGTCTTTCTCGCGGCAATCCTCCTGGAATGTTGACCCCATCATCGCACGCGACCCTCAACACCGTGCCGACTTACGCTTTTTACCAATGCGGCCCATCGAGGCGACTTTGCGGATGTAGTCGGGGGCGAAGGGGACTTTGCAGTCGGTGTTGCCCATGAATACTTTCACCTTCCCGATCTCCTCCGCCGCCTTTAACGCCTCGAAGTTCAGATCCGCCACATAGCTTCCGAGCGAGATCACGAAGCCGTTCATCTTGTAGCGAACCCGGTCGGGCTGGGCGTGGATGGTGGTCCGGACACGCTCCAACAGGGACCGCAGGGCATCGATGTCCAAGGCAGAATCATTCTTCACCGCCACCAGGCTCGACAAAGTCCCCCAGCCGACGACTTGAGCCTTCTCATCCTCGGAATCGATCCATTCGAGACCGAGTTCCCAACCGTGCGGCCCCTCCGACGCGACCCAGGCAACGGCGAACTCGGCGACCACGTCGCTGCTCGCCTTATCGAGCCAGCCGCGCAGATCATCTTTGGTCATCTTGGATTCGTCGGCGATGAG
>JBKJIP010000189.1:0-4037 GCA_046598515.1 Fimbriimonadaceae bacterium
GCCGCCCGACTCGAATGTCGAACGCGCCTAGGCGATAGTCGATATGATTGCGAACGGACGGTAGAAACCCCCGGTCAACGGTTGCGGCCGAGGATGGTAGAACCCAATCAACACCCGCGACTCGCAGAGCGTAGGCTAGTTGATCGAGGGACTTGCCCGGATAGGGCTCCACTTGGAAGAACCCGTCCTCACTCGCTCCGCCGAGCACTCGGCCCTCACGAACAATTGCCAACTCAAGCTGAGTTGCCGTGAGACCATGAGCTCCCGCCAGCAACTGAGCAGCAAATGCCCCGGACGACGAACCTGCCGCAAGCACGGCAACGGCCCAAATCTTTTTACGCATGTCAAATCCCCAGCGCGTTCGAGCCTCGCGGCCCAAACCGCGCTAATAGACATGTTAGCCGGGACCTGGCAAGAACACAAGGCTTTTATCACCTTTCGAAACAAATCCAAAACAATCTCGATTGGCTTCCACCCCAACGGGACATGTCGTTCAACTTTCGCCGTGGGGGCGGTAATCTCACGGGCATGCCCAAGCGCCTGATTACGGCAGATGACTTGATGCGATTGCACTTCGTTGGTGATCCCCAGATCAGCCCCGACGGCCATCGAATTCTGTTTGCCAAGAAAGTGGTCGACGTCGACAAGAACAAGTACGTCACCAACCTATTTACAGTGGATCTCGAGGGTCACGTTCAGCAGTGGACGGGTGGCGAAGGCGGCGCCGGGCACGGCCGATGGTCTCCCGATGGAACCCAGATCGCATTCATTTCCGGACGTGAAGGCAAGAACGGGCAGATATTCCTTATCCCTACCAATGGTGGTGAAGCGCGGAAGCTCTCTTCCCTTCCAGAAGGCAGCTTGGGCGAATTTCGTTGGTCTCCCGATGGCAAGTGGATCGCTTTTACTTTCCGCGAGACCGACGCCTTGTGGACGGAGAAGGCCAAGAAGGAGCGAGAAGAAAACAACGGCTCCACTCCGCCGCGGGTGATCAACACGCCTTGGTATCGGTTGGACGGCGATGGCTACTTCTTGGATCAGCGGCATAAGATTTATCTCCTCGATGTCGCGACGGGCGAGCACCGCGAGCTTTACAGCGGCTGTTCACTCGGAATGTATAGCTTTGACTGGTCGCCGACATCCCAAGAGTTGATCATTGGGCACGCTCGCGGCAAACGGCCGATGTTCGAGCCGGAGGACGTGAAGCTGGTTCGAGTTGACCTCGATGGTCAAGCATGGGACTTGGAGAACATTCCTGCCGGCCCCAAGGAAGCCGTCCGATGGTCACCCGACGGCAAGTGGATCGCGTTCCTCGGCAACGAGCACAAGACCGGCTGGGGCTGCATGAATCAGCGACTTTATGTCGTTCCCGCCGAAGGCGGCATCGGACGCTGTCTGACTGCGAATGATGACTACTGCCTGAGCGTTTCCACGCTCAGCGATACGCGGGACATGGCTAACGACTCGGTGGTCGAGTGGTCGCCGGACAGTCGCGCCATTTATCTCAGCGTGGGCCACCACGGAGCGGTGCAGATCGGATTCTGCGAGATCGAAAAGGGTGGAATCACGCTGCTGACCAAAGGTCAGCATGTGTTCCAGATCGGCAATGTCAGCCCCGATGGCGAGCGAATCGCTTGCGTCTACGGGAAACCGACCAAGCCGAACGAGGTCGCGGTCTACGATCTTACCAAGCACGCAGAAGAGCCCGAGATCCTAACAAGCTTTAACAAGGCCCTCATCGATGAGCTGAAGCTCAGCGAGCCCGCGGAGATCTGGCTCGAGGCGACGGATGGATGGAAGGTCCATGCCTGGGCGATGCTCCCAACCGAGTATCTACCCCCGCGCCGATATCCGGCCGTGCTTGAGATTCATGGCGGTCCGCATGCCCAATATGGATGGGGTTTCTTCCACGAACTCCAATTGCTGGCCGCGAATGGCTATGCCGTGGTCTATTCCAACCCTCGGGGCTCGAAGGGCTACGGCGAGGATCACTGCGCCGCCATCAAAGGCAGTTGGGGCGATCGGGACTGGGAAGATATGCAGACGGTCATCCGCTGGATGCAGCACCAGCCGCACATCCACCCCGGCCAAATGGGAATCATGGGCGGCAGCTATGGCGGCTACATGACGAACTGGGCGGTCGGCCATACGAACGATTTCCGGGCCGCGATTACCGATCGCTGCGTTTCAAACATGGTGTCCTTCGGCGGCAACCACGACTTCATCCAGCAGGAAGACATCTACTGGCCAGGCGTGTTCTTCGGCGACATCACGAGCCTATGGGCGCAGTCCCCGATCGCTCACTTCAAGAATGTCCAGACGCCGATGCTCGTTATCCACTCGGAAGGCGACCTTCGATGCAATATCGAGCAGTCCGAGCAGGTGTACTCCGCCCTCTGCCATCTCGGCGTGGACGCCCGGTTCGTTCGCTACCCGGTGAGCACCTCGCACGGCATGTCACGCAACGGCCCCCCCGACATGAGACTTCACCGCCTCGGCGAGATTATCGCTTGGTGGGAAAAGTATCTTAAGGCGTAACACGGGCTTCCAGCCCGTGCTACTCGAAACGGATATCGCCTACGTTGATGTGGCCCCAGCCGCCTTTCTCGTTGTCCACGGCCCGGAGCTGAAGGACCCGGGCCTTTAGCTTCGAAACGTCCCAAATTCGGCGATCCATCGGCTCGCTATTCTTGCCACGCTCGATGAAGTAGCGCTCACCGGTGGTGGCGTCGATCAGCTCGACATAGACACCCGGCCCCGACCCGCCGCCGACGAGCAGGGTCATCTTGTTTTTGGAGACCTTGAACTTCGGCGACGTGATGGTTCCGGTGTATTCGTCGTTAAAACCACCTCGGCCATCTTCGCATGTGCCGATGAACGGCTTGCCGCCGTTGCCAAAGTTGTAGCGAGTCGAATAGGTGGGAATCTCGGCGAAATCGCCCGCGATCGACCAGCCTTTCATCCGCCAATCATCGAAGTCGAAGGCAGGGTCGACCGGAATCGGCGGAGTCGATGCTTTGAGCATTTCGATGCCCTTCGAGCCGCCATCCACGAGGACACTCCAACCCTTTCCTCGGTAGTTTTCGCCGTACTTATCCAGCAGCCAAGCCATCGAGGTGAGGCCGGAGCCTTCGCCCCAGTCGAAGCCGGTGCGCCCGGCTTGATGATCGCCGCCACCGTGGCAGCAATTCTCTGGTTGGAGGCCCAGCGGGTAGTTCGGATTCGGATAGATGCCGAACTCGGCGTGGAGGGGATGGTTGATGAGCGTCTGCGACGCTCGCGTTGCGGCGACTCCGCGCTCGAAGAGGTCCTTGCGGCCGAGCTCGGCGCCAAAGTCGCAGAGGGTCGAGCCGAACTGCGCTTGACGGGCATCGTTGTACTCGCCGTCGGAATTCTGGACCCCGAATCCGCCATAGGTGTAGGCCGTCGTCCGGAACGAGATCGGCCATGTGTTTTGATAAAGGTTCATCATGTCCAGCGCCTTAAGGGCGTAGGGCATGTACTTCTCATCTCCCGTGACCTTCCCAACGCTTCGCAAAGCTTCCGCTGCCCAGTGCATGCTGAGGGTGTTCTGTGGGGGGCAAAGGGTGTGGGGATCCCACATGATCTCGTCATCGATTTTGCCATCCACCTGGAAGCACTTCTTGGGGGAGCAGGAAAAGAAGGTCTCGAAGTCGTACCAGAGGTTTTGATCGACAACGTGTTTGGTCAAGAAGTCGGCACCGGACTTCGCAGAATCAGCCATCTTGGCGTCCTTGTCGACCAATGCGAGCTCGGCAATGAACCATGAGGGCAAAGCGGTCTGGGCGCTGTGATCGAGGATGGGCACAACCTTGTGGTCCTTCGTAAGCCAGGTTGGATACGATCCGTCCTTGTTCTGGAATCGCATCATGTAAGCGGCCATTTCCCGGCACTGCTTCAGCACTTCGTCGCGTCGGGGACAGTCGCTCCACTTCGCCCATTCCAGCAGCCAGATACCCTTCCAAGCCATGTTGGTCAGATCGTAATAGCAGTCCGCCCTTGGCATAATGAGGCAG
>JBKJIP010000261.1:0-3938 GCA_046598515.1 Fimbriimonadaceae bacterium
GCGAGCTGCTGACAACGGGCACCCAAGCTGGCATCATGGATCAGATGAAGACCCGGCAAGAGCTCTACGAGACGCTCGGATACGACGACTTCACCACCCGAGATCAAGGATGGGCCGGATAGGCTAGCTCGCCCGCAACTTTTTGGGCAAACGACAGGCTTTCTTGCGCGGCACATGCTCGCGTCGCTTTTCCGCCACCGCACGACTGGTTGCGATTGGAGTGCCTGGAATTTTGACCCTGAAGGCAAATTCGACGGGGACCGCATGTGCGACGATGGAGATATCCGTGTCTAAGTCAAGATAGAGGGATGATCTCATCCCTCTTGCTGACTATCGCGCCGTCCATCCTCATTCAAGGCGGCACCGTTATCGACGGTTCCGGGACGGCGGGGGTGCGGCAGGATGTGCGGATTTCGGGGGACCGGATCGTGCAGGTTGGGCGGCTGCGGGCCTGGGCGGGAGAGAAGGTTGTGAAGGCAGCCGGTCTCGTGGTTTGCCCGGGGTTCATCGACGCTCACTCCCATGCCGATGGCGGTGTGGAGAAGGAGCCGTTCGCCAAGAGCCAGATTCTGCAGGGGATCACGACGGCCGTCGTCGGCGTAGACGGCATTTGGTCGGGGCCGGTCGCTGATTATATGAATAAGCTGGAAGGCTTCAAGCCAGGGATTAACTTCGCGATGTTCACCGGTCACGGCGGAATCCGCGCAAAGGCGATGGGCGAGGACTACAAGCGCACGGCAAACCCGGCGGAGATGGCCCGTATGAAGGCTCTGGTCGCGGCGGATATGAAGGCAGGAGCAGTCGGGCTTTCCTCGGGATTGGAATACGATCCCGGCTACTACGCGGACACCAAGGAACTGATCGAACTATCAAAGGCGGCTACCGGCGGCATTTACATTAGCCACCTTCGCGACGAGGGGAATAAGGCGATGGAAGCTATCGACGAGCTCCGCCGAATCGGCCAGGAATCCAAGCTACCGGCCCAGATTTCTCACATCAAGCTCTGCACAAAGCCTGTTTGGGGCAAAGCTCCAGAGGTGTTAACCGTGATGCGAAAGAACCGGATTACGGGCGACGTCTATCCCTACACGTTTTGGCAGTCCAGCATGTCCGCCCTGACGCCCAGCCGCGAATGGGAAAAGAGGGAGATCTGGGAGCAGGCGCTGGCCGATGTGGGCGGGCCGCAGAATGTTCGGCTGACCAGTTATTCGGTCAACAAGGCGTGGGTCGGCATGACCGTCGCCGAGATCGCTAAGAAGGAGAGCCGGGATCCCATCGAGATCATCCAAGAAATCCTGCGCGAGACTCGCGGCGAGGGGAAGAGCGGCCAGGAAAGCGTGGCCGTGACGGCGATGACGGAGGCCGATGTTGAGACGTTCATGAGGGACCCGAACATCATGTTCAGTTCCGACGGCGCCATCGGCGGCTCCCACCCCCGGGGTGCCGGCTCCTTCCCGCGGATTCTCGCGCGCTATGTCCGCGATCGTAAAGTGATTCCTCTCCGGGAGGCTATCCGCAAAATGACGTCTTTGCCTTGCCGGGTCTTCAAGTTCAAAGATCGCGGTTTGATCATGAGGGGTTACATCGCCGACATCGTGGTATTCGATCCCACCAAGATTCAGGATCACGCCACGGCGGCGGAGCCGACCAAGATGAGCACCGGGATGAAGTCGGTGATCGTGGGCGGGGTGGTTGAGCTCGAGAACGGGACGTTCACGGGGCGTCGCAATGGGCGCGCCGTTCGGCGCGGACGTTAGCCCGATCCTGGGCGATTTCCCCCTCCCCAACGGTTCCCCCGCGAGCAAAATCATCTCGCAGAGGAACCAGGACATGCACGAGAGTTGGTCACTCGGAAAGTAAGCAATATCCGAAGGTGCCGATATGCGCTCTGTCCTGGTTCCCCTTCAAAGATGCCCGTGCTTTGAGGGGGAACCGTTGGGGAGGGGGACCGTTGGAATTTGCAACAAAGTTCGCAGCGATATTCTGAACTCTCTAAGGGTTCACCGGAAACCGCGGGGACAACGCAACCCGCGCCCTCAACACTCTGCCCCAAAGACCTAAACCCGAGACCCCAAACGCCAAAACTCTGCCCTATACTAAAGTGTGCTTACGCTCGCCATCATCCTCGTTCACGCCGACCCGCTGATCACCTTTGAGTGCGCGGGCCGGCCTCTCAAAGAGGTCTTCGCAAAGCTCGAGCCTACGATAGGGCACAAGGTGTACGTCTCCGCCGAACTTGCCGAGCAGCCCGTCGTCATCCTTGCCAAGAATCGGCCCTGGAGCGCGGTTCAGAAGGACCTCGCCTGGTGCTTTCGAGCGACGTGGAAGAACGAGACGCTCGGACGGACGGACGAAGACAACAAAGCCCGGATCGAGGCCGCGCGATTGGAACGCGAAGCCGACATCGCCAACTATCTGGCGGGGGTGAAGCGGAGAACGGCGAACTGGGGGAAGTGGACGGACTCGGACCTGAAGACATTGGTGTCACGGGGCATTAGCCTGTACGATGACGAGAACCCACGCACTGTGGTCACACAAGCCGCCTTGGAAATCCAAACCACCCTCGGTGCCAAGGCGATCTCTCTGCTTCCTAAAGGCTCCTATCTCGCCTACCCTCCGCAAAAGGGAGAAAGGGGGTTCCCGACCAACTGTCTCCCGATCGTGCGGGAAGCGCTCGAAAACGAGCGGAAGCTAAGAAGCTATTTCCCGACTCCACCCAAAGAGACGCCGACCCAAGCGCTCCTCCACTTTAATGACGGGATGTACACATTCGTCCTTGCCGATGAACGAGGGCGAGCGATATCAACGGTTTACCTGAATGAGTTCGTTGAACCTGTCCCCCCGAAGGCGGATGGAAGCGACAAACCGATCGAACTCTCAGCCCGGTCGAAAGAGATCATCGCCCTGCGCAGAGCGGCGCGCGGAACCCCGCTCGCGGCTTCAAAAGAAGCGGCCGAAGCAATCAATAATCCGCTGAAAGTCGACCCGGTCGAACTATTGACGGGCGACATCCTCCTCGCGATTGCGCGGGTCGAGGAGCGGCAGATCGTGGCGAGTCCCAGCTTTTTGGGGACCATTCGACTTGCGGCGCGCGTTCGCCTTCCGGTTACTTCTCGACAGGCAACCGCCGAGCTGATGGTGAGCACGGAGTTCGAGCGGACGGATGGGAACATGCGCGTGAGGAGCAAACCTGCCTACGGATTGGCCGCACCGCGCTCGAAGCTGCAGGAGGTGGCAAGCAAGGTCCAGCGCGCGAAAACTTCCCAAGAGATCGCCGATGCCTTGTTCACTACGGTCGTTTGGCCGCCGGGACAGGCCGTCGAGGTCCTAATCCCTCAGCGACTTCTCAATCGGTCGATCGAGGCGGCTCCGGCCCCGGCCGACTTGCGGCCATTCTTGGTTACGCCGGTCGGTTCCCGGCGCGTAGTCGCCATGACGGCGCCGATGCGGGCCGTGATCGAAAAGCTGTTCCGAGAGGATTCGGACTCTCTCTGGCTGGACCGCAAGAGATCCGCCGCCCCGCCGAATCTAGAGACGCCTCCAGGCGTGCTTCCGCGCGATGTTTACAGCGTTAGCGGCTTGATGGACTTCAACGCCCTCCCTCTTCGAGCCTTTCCAAACGGGCCATCCAACGAGATCGAGGTCGAGATCATGGCGTCGGGACAAGGACGCGAAAACGAGTTTGCCCCTCGGCTGTTCATGGGCGTCACCGCCGATCGCAGTCAGGCCAAGAGAACCTATTGTCACGATTACGGCAACATGCTGCGCGACTTCCGGGCGGGGGCTCGCAAAGACATGCCCGCCTATTTCTGGACCTATGGAGAAAGTGGCGGCACCTTAAAAATTGGCTTCCCCGGCGGCTATTGGCTCGCCATCGTGGCCACTGCTTCCGCAATCCATCCGGAGGAGAAAGCCAAACCAATCAGCGAACTCCCCGC
>JBKJIP010000454.1:0-3026 GCA_046598515.1 Fimbriimonadaceae bacterium
CATGGACGGCTCGAGCGTCGACTTCGTGGACGACGATTTCGGCGGCGGCTTCAAGATCGAGAATCCGAAGTCGGTCGGCGGTTGCGGCTCTTGCGGCTGCAGCAAGTAAAGATTCAGCACGATGTAGGCCGGGGTGGCAATGTACCCCGGCTTTTTTGCGTCTGTGGGTGTTCCGTTACTGAGCCGCGTCCATCAGCATCGCCTGCATCAAATCGACTCGTAAGACAATTCCCGAAAGGGAACCATCGTCGATGACGGGCAGGATGGTCAGGCCGCTGCCGAGCATTCGGTAGAAGGCATCCCCAATCTCCATGTCGGCCGGTGCCGTCGTCGGATCTTTGGTCGCGTACGCGAGGGCGGGCTCGCCGGCCATGCTGATCCAACTATCCCGCATGGATACCGCCCGGCAGAGATCTCCTTCCGTGATGACCGCGATCGGGACACGGTTATCGTCGATGATCACCAGGGCGGGGAACTGGTAGACGTCCATTTTGTCGACGGCATCGCGCACCGTGCTCACTTCGGTGAGCACGGGAATATGCGCGTGCAGGACTTCGCGGAGCGTCAAAGGTTAGGGAAGGCCTTCCTTAAACCAAAGGGCAATCTCTTGCGCGGCAGCCTCGGGGTCGCTAGAGCTGTGCGTGAGATTATCGTCGATCGATAGAGCGAAGTCGCCTCGGATGGTGCCGGGGGCGGCTTCCAGCGGATTCGTGGCGCCCATCATCATCCGAATCGCCTTCACCGCGTTCGTACCACGGACGGCGACGGCCAGAACGAGACCGCTCGTGAGATAGCCCACCACGTCCTCGAAGAACGCCTTACCGCGATGCTCGCCGTAGTGCTCCTCGACCAAAGCGCGCTCGGGGCGCACAAGCTTCATGGCGACGATCTCCAGATCGCGCGCCTCGATGCGGCGGATTATCTCGCCGTTTAGCCGGCGGCTGACTCCGCCCGGCTTAATCAAAACCAATGTCGTTTCCATAGAACAGCCTAATTATGAGACAAGCGGGCGGCTTGCGGCCGCTTCCCCTTTCCCAGCGGTTTCCCCGCGCACAAACATCGCAGGGGAACCAGGACATATTCGTCGATGGGTCGCTTCGAGCGAGAACTTGGACCAAACAAGAAAGCCCTCGCGCCAAAAGCGCGAGGGCTGACTTTCATCGCAGAGGGACTACTGCGAGATCTTGACGTCGAGTTCGGATCGGCTGACGGCGTTTCCGCTGTACTTGCTGTAGGTGATGTGGACGCGATCGCCCCACTTCACGCCTTCCATCGCCTTGACGATGTCGTCGGAAGTGTTGATCTGCTTCCCGTTCAGCTCATGGATCACCATGCCCGGCTCCAGGCCGATCTCTTCCGCAACCGAGCCCGGCTCGATACGGCCGATCAACGCGCCCTTGGCAGTGGTTGGGATAGTGAACTGCTTTCGGGCGTTGTCCGTGATGTCGCTGACACCGACGCCTAGTCGCGGAGACCCGGTTCGCTGTTGACGGGGCTGAGCGTCGTCACCCATATCGTTGCCGCCTCCGCGCTGATTGCGGCGGAAGAACTCATCGATATCGGGCATGGTCTCGAATGGATTCTGACCCTGACCTCGACCCTGTTGCGGATTCTGCTTGCCGGGGATTCGAGCGGACGGGCGATTCTTCGTCACGAGCGTTCGAAGCTCATCGGAGGAGAAAGCCGTCGCGCTGAAAGTCTTCTTCTGTCCGTCACGAATGACGTCCACGTTGACCTTCTGGCCTGCGTTGACCTTGTACATCGAGAGTCGGACATCCATCTGGCCGTGAACCGGCATGTCGCCGATGCGCACGATGACGTCGTCCTTCTTGATGCCGGCCTTCTCGGCGGGCGAGCCCGGTTCGACGCTGTCAACAAGGGCTCCACCTTCGACTCCGAGCTCCTTCTTGCGATAGGGCACGAGGTCGACCGGGTTCAGGCCGAGCGCAGCGCGCGTGACCTTGCCCTTTTCGATCAGGGTGTCGGCGAGGGTTTTCACCAGGTTCGCGGGGATCGCGAAGCCGATTCCGTTCGAACCACCCGATGCGGAGGCGATCGCGGTGTTGATGCCGATCACTTGGCCGTCGATGTTGAAGAGTGGGCCACCCGAGTTGCCTTGGTTGATGGGGGCATCGGTCTGGATGAGATCCGGATAGAAACGCACGGAATCCTGCATCCGGCTGTCTGGAATCTGATTTTGTCGACCGAGTGCGCTGACATGTCCAAAAGTGACCGTGTTCTCAAGGCCAAACGGCGAGCCGACGGCCATAGCGAACTGACCGGGCTTTACTTTTCCGCTATCGGCAAAAGATGCGGCGGTGAGACCAGCGGCATCGATCTTGACGACCGCGATATCGCTCTCACTGACTTGCTTGACGGTTCCTTTGAACTCGCGACCATCGTTCAAGGTGACTGTGACCTTGCTGAAACCGTTGACGACGTGGTCGTTGGTGATAATCCACCCATCGGCCTTGAAGATGACGCCGGTGCCGACTCCAGAAACCGCGCCCATGCGCTGTCCGAAGACGTCGTTACCGCCCTGCCCTTCGGCTCGGATGTTGACGACGGAGGGGGACACGAACTCGGCGAGAGAGGAGAAGGATTGGTCCAGTCCTCGCAGAGTCGCCAGATTCTCGGTGGAAACCGACGAAGCCAGCGCGAAGTTAGAAGGCGCGTTTCTCTGCGCGATCGCCGGTCGCACCCAAGTGTTGATCGAGGCGACAGCCAGGCCGCCAACAACGACACCAGAGGCCAAAATGAGCAACGTTTTGTTTGCGTTCATAGATAGTTTTTCCTTACGTCAGATATATTCGACGTCTAGGCGGTCCGAATGATCACTGCGATCAGCATCGGTGCGCTGTCGTCGTTCTGTGAATCATTAAACAGCTGTCCCCGAGAATCAGTTTCGGCGAGGGGCATAAGTCCCTTCAGGGCTTCGCGGACGAACATCTCAAGGATGCGCCGCATAATCGGGTCGGGCAGTTCGCCCATCAGCTTGAAGTGAAATCCATTGCCCTCGGCGCGAG
>JBKJIP010000130.1:0-4110 GCA_046598515.1 Fimbriimonadaceae bacterium
AAACCAGGGGAGCCCGACTCACGCTATCTCCCCAACGAGGACGGACCTCAAGGGCTGTGACGCGTACCATACAGTCGGGCTTTCCCTGAATGTAAGGATACAAGGGCTGTGAGCCTCCAGCGAACAGGGGTGGGGTGATACCCAGGCTGTAAATACAAGGCCGCCTCACCCCTCCTCAGTTCCCTTCGGTCACAGGTCCTCCCCTACAGGGGAGAATGAAGCTCTCCCTCTTTCCCAAAACCAATGGAGTGCGTGGATGCAACGTGCCGCGCAGCGCATAGGACCTGGTGCGAAACCGCCGTAAGATAAGGGTGAGGTCCCGCTTATGTCTGGTTGGCTCAATGTCGTCCGTTTGTTTTTTGCCGCTGCGCTCCTCGTTTTGCTCTTTGGCATGTTCTTCCCACCCTATGGGGAACCAAGGGGGGTGCGCTACAAAATACAGTGCATCTCCAACTTGAAGCAGATTGGGACCGCGATGCTGATCTACGTAGACGATCACGACAGTCGTTTTCCGGCTAGTGACTGGATCGATGCCGTCATGCCGCACGCGAAAGGAAACGAAGAGCTGTTTACCTGTCCCGAGGTCAACGTCCTGAAACAGAAATGGGGCTTTGCGATGAATCTGGAACTGATGGGTTCCAGCGCCAAGAAGATCGTCGACCCCAGCACGAAGCCGATGCTCTTCGAAATCGACGCTCTCGCCCGGAATGTCGTAGCGAATCTAAAGGCCCGCAATCTCGATCGTCATAAACGCCAAGGCTCCGCCGGCAGTGTCATCTGTCGCGCCGACAGTTCGACCAAGTTCATCCGGGCCGACACTCCCCTTCCGGAGTGACTCGGTAGCTTCCGTATCGCAATCGGCGAAGGCAGGGATTCCAATCACCCGCATGAGCCGAATCTTGGTGCCATGCCCTGCGCGGCACATTGCATCCACGCACTCCCTTGGCTCTAGCAATGTTCAGAAGTTGCACGTCGCCGCGATCGGATCCCCGATCCATTTCCATTGCGGCACGTCTACGCCCGTCCCATGTCTGGTGGCAGGGTAAGGGGGGAGTTTGTAACGGGATCGGATGCCTGCCGTCCAATTCATATGATCACGTTGCTTTTCGGATTTCTCCCCCAAACCCCCATCGATATCTCAGCCGAGCCTCGACTCGGCTCCCAACTGGCCGCCGCTCTATCCATCGAGGGCCGTCGCGTCGTCCCCGACGCGGAGGTTGCTTCGCGTGGTTACGCGGTTCGTATCAAGGGGAAACCCTGGGACGAAGTGCAACCTCTCCTCGAGCGAGGGCTGGGTGTTCGATTTCGGGAAACCGCGCCGGGTGAGCTGCTGATGGAAGTGGACCTCTCGGTGAGGGAGCGAGAGCGATCTCTGCTTGCGCTCTACACAAATAACCTCGACAACCGGATCAAGAGCGGCATTCGAACGGCTTTCAAACTTAGCCCGACGATCCCGCCGACCCCGGAAGCGATGGAAGAACTGGACAAGCGATTCGGCAATCCAGGAACGGGCAAACCCGATGAGCAGGATGGTTACGCGATCCTGAAAGGCATCGCGGGAAGTCGGGCACCAAATCAGATTCTCTCCGGACCGGCGCTAGCCTATTTCGAGCGCAACTCCGTGAAGACGCTCATCAATCGCGACGTTTGGCGAACAGGCGATATGTATTCGTGGCGTGACGATCGAACGCTTGCTCCCTGGGTGCGCCAGAGAGCGGTAGCCTTCGCTCGCGAAGCGGAGACGCGGATCGGCCGCGAGCTCAGCGCGAATGCAGACCGGTTTTCGACGAACGCCGTCGCCGAGGCCGACCGGAAACTGGAAGCAGAAGCGCGAGGCATGAGCCTCAGCCATCGCCTTCACTTCGAACCCAAGCGGGGCGAAGTCATGTTCGAGTTTTCGCTCGTTAAGCCGAAGCTCACGGAGGCGGCATGGTCCGACCGGGGTCCGCTGGCCGTTTTCTCAAATCTCCTCAGCTTCGAGACCTTGCGGGACCTGATGCCCAGCGATGCCGATCGTGATGCTCTGCAGAAGCGGCGCACGGCGATGGGAACGGCCGGGCTGCCTTCTCGGACTTGGAAACGAAGCGGACAAGATACCACCGTCTCCGGTGCCCTTCTCGCCTACGCCGAGTCGGAGAACAAGGACTTGGTGATGGAGATCTTCCCGAACCGCGATGTCAACCTTCAGATATTGCAATCTCCAGACGCCACATCTGGCAAGTTTCCGTCGCTGGGAGCCTTCCTCGGCTTCGCCGGCAACCCCGGCTTCGATCTGGACATGCGCCCCGTGACGCGGGCCGTGGCCGGTTTGAACGCGGAGCAGACTCCGACGGGCGGCCTGTTGGTCACGAACGAAATGGCCTTCATGGATCGGACCCGTCCCCTGCCGATGGACACGGTTCTCGCGGTGTCGCGAATCGAGCGTGAGAGACGAACACTTCTCGAGTTCGCCGCCGAATCGGCGAAGCTCGACGATAACGATGTTCAAAAGTTGGCGGCCGCCGAGGCATTCCCGGCTCGAGGCTTCGTAGCCTCCTATCCTGTGCTCCGCTGGGTCGACCGGCTTCCGGACAAGGATAAGCAAGCTATAAGCAAAGCACTGCGCGAATCCGGGTCCATCACCTTCAGTTCACGACTGGGAAATGGCGCCTCTCGGCTTGGCCAGCAGATCAGCGAATGGATGCAGGGCTCGCCCTGGTACGGCCCTCGGGTCGGCTCGATCCGAACCGTCACTCTGCATCCGACTTTCGCGAAAGCCTTTGCGGATGGGAGCGAGGTTCAAATCGATCAAAGCGGGGGTTTAGCCCGCATCACGGTTTGGATCAAGTCCGGAACCGAGCGGGTGAACTGCTACGAAGCGACCCTGAACGGGGTCAATCCGGAGAAGTAACTAACCCGCGCGGCGCGCCTTGGCCGCTTCCACGCTGGCCCGAAGCGCTTCCATGAGGTCCATAACCTGCGTGGGAGCTTCGGTGGGCGAGGTGACGACTTCGTGACCTTCGAGCTTGGCCGAGATAACCTCGGTCAGGGCCTCGCGATAGGCGTCCTTGTACTCCTTGGCGTCGAATTCGCCCGCGAGCAGGTCCACCAGCGCTTCCGCCATCTTGCCTTCCGCATCGGAGAGATTTGAAGTGTCGAGTTCCTTGCTCGTATCCACCCGGAGCTCGTCGGCATAGTACAGGGTCTCCAGCATCAGATTTCCGCCGTGGGAGCGAAGAGCGCAAAGTTGCTCACGCTTGCGGATTGTAATGTGGGCGACGGCGATCATGCCCTTCGTATTGAGGGCGTGCATGAAAAGGGCGAAAGGCTTCTTCCCGATGTCGTCGGCTTCCAGAACGTAGGCCGTATCGTAGAAAACCGGATCAATTTCTTCGCCTTTGACGAACTTGCCGACCTCGATCGTGCGCTTGCTGGGCAGCGGCACTTTCTCGAAGTCTTCGTCCGTCATTTCGACGTATTGGCCCTTGGTGTACTCGTAGCCCTTGACGACTTCGTCGCCGGCAACTTCCTTATTGCAGGTCGGGCACCATCGAAGCCGCTTCATGCGGGAGTGGCAGACGGAGTGCAGTTCGTTGAATGCGATGTCCTTCGACGATGTCGCGGGATACATTTTCACCGGAATGCTGACCATTCCAAAGGTGACGACTCCATTCCAAATCGAGCGAGCGGCCATAAGTTTCTATTATCCCTTTCAACGGCTCACGAGCGATACCGGTTCGTGCCGGTGACCACGTCCTTGTAGGCGGCGTCTAACCTGCATGCTTCTTGCAATCGGCTTGGCCGCCACCCTATTGAGTCTCCCCGGTCGCGGTGCACAACTCCTCGAAAGCACCGACAAGGCCCTGGACTCGGGGTTTATTGAGGGGCATTATGATGAAATCAAGACCCTGATGATTGCGCCTCAGCGTTTCTTACCGAAGGTGCGAAAACTAGCCGATTTCCCGAAATTCAATCTCGAATTCATCGTTGAGCTGCGAGCGGAATGCAACGATCCTGAGCTTCGCAACTGGTGCCGTTCAAAGCTGAGCGAAGGGTCGGTTAACGAGAGAGCCGCCGCGATGCGGGGGCTCTATCGGATCGGTACCGCCGAGGACATCCCGGTGATCATCG
>JBKJIP010000138.1:0-5275 GCA_046598515.1 Fimbriimonadaceae bacterium
CCCTAGACCCTAGACCCCAAACCCCAGATCTAGACCCTAGACCCTAGACCCTAATCCCCACCCCCCAGGTATCCTTCTCGACATGCTGAACCACGACCAGCATGAAGCGCTGTCTAAGTCTCGAGGGAGACTGGACGCTATTAGGGGGCATCTTTGACCTCGGTAGACTCACATCGCAGATAGCGGAGATTGAAAAGAAGCAGGAAGAGCCTGACTTCTGGAATGATTCTGCGCGAGCAAATCAAGAGCTACGCCGCCTTTCCCAACTCAAGAACCTCTCGGTTCCCTTTCTGAAGTTGGACAAGATGGAGCGTGACATCCAAGAGTTCTACGAACTCCTTTCCCTTGATCCCAGCCCCGAAATCGAGGAAGAGGCCGATTCGATGGCGATCGCTTTCCTAAAGGACCTCGACAACTACGAACTCGAGACGTTGCTGAACGGCGAACACGATGCCCGCAACGCGGTCGTCGAGATCAATGCCGGCGCCGGGGGCACGGAGGCTTGCGACTGGGCGGAGATCCTTTACCGGATGTACTCGCGCTGGGTCGAACGCCACGGATTCAAAATGGAAATCCTCAGCGAGACGCCCGGCGATGTGACCGGCTATCGCGGGGTCAGTTTCGAGGTCTCGGGTTTGAACGCCTATGGTTACTTGAAGGCCGAAAGCGGCGTGCATCGCCTGGTCCGAATCTCCCCTTTCGACGCTGCCGCCCGAAGGCATACGTCCTTTTGCAAAGTCGAAGTCCTGCCAGAAGTCGAAGAGAGCGAAGTTCACATTGACCCGGACGACCTGAAGGTAGAAACTCTCAAGGCCGGCGGCGCCGGCGGGCAGCACGTGAACAAGACCGAGTCCGCGGTTCGCATCACGCACCTACCGACCGGAATCGTTGTGCAGTGCCAGAACGAACGCTCGCAGCACAAAAACCGCGCATCCGCTATGCTCGTCCTCGCCTCCCGCGTCGCGGAGCTCGAGCGGCTTCAAGCCGACAAGAGAATGTCCGCCATGAAAGTCTCAGGTCCAGCCGAATGGGGTCGACAGATTCGCAGCTACGTTATGCAGCCCTACACCTTGGTCAAAGACCACCGCACGGGCAAGGACACGGGCAACGTGATAGCGGTGATGGACGGCGACATCGACCCGTTCATCGAGGCGTACTTGAAGCAGAAGCCGAGCGAAGACGCCTTTATCGAGTAACTAGTGGAGCGTCTGCCCTAGCGCCGACTCGGGGCTGATCTGGATGGTGATTTCCCGCGACAGGTGCGTCCCGGAGAGTTCGGTCAAGGTCGCGGTGTGGACCGAAGTGTTCTGAATCAACCGATCCAAGTAGGCCGCCAGTTCGGACGCCTCTTCGGGTGAAAGCTGGATCGCGACGTCATTCAAAAACCGACCTCCTTCAAAATCTGTGATTCGCATCTTGATAAGAGTTATCGGCACTCGAAGGAGCGAGGTTCCAAAGCACGAGTTTTTTGGGCCGTATCGCCTAGCGACGCAGAGCTAAGGATCGAATTAGTTCGGTCTACTGGCCAACGGCATCGAACTAGCCTTTGGGACGGGTCGTAAGTCGCTCGATCCGTTTCTCGTAAGCCGTGCCCGTCAAGATGCGGTCCACGAAGATCGCGGGAGTGTGCACCTGATCCGGATCCAGGTCGCCGACGGCAACCAACTCCTCGACTTCGGCAATACAGAACTTGCCCGCTGTGGCCATCATCGGGTTAAAGTTACGGGCGGTTCGCCGGTAGATGAGGTTGCCATCCTTGTCGCCCTTCCAAGCCTTGACGATGGAGAGATCAGCCACAAGCCCGGTTTCCATAACGTACCACTCGCCATTGAACTCGCGCGTTTCCTTGCCATCCGCGATGACGGTCCCATAGCCGGTCTTGGTAAAGAAGGCGGGGATGCCGGCGCCACCGGCGCGGATGCGCTCGGCAAGAGTCCCTTGGGGATTGAACTCAAGTTCGAGTTCGCCGCTTAGAAATTGGCGCTCAAACTCGGCGTTCTCTCCAACGTAGCTGCTCACCATCTTCTTGATCTGACGCGTTTGAAGGAGAAGGCCCAGGCCGAAATCATCGACGCCGCAGTTATTGCTGACGACGGTGATGTCCTGGACTCCGGAATCGCGAAGCGCGAGAATGAGATGCTCGGGGATACCGCAGAGCCCGAACCCTCCGGCCATGATCGTCATCCCATCAAAGAGCCGACCCTCGAGGGCGGCGGCAGCGTCACGAACAACCTTGTCCATCGCCCGTTAGTTTACTGCTGATAGCTGGTTTGTTATGCGACGGAGAAAAACTGAAAACCTGGTAACGAGCAGGGGGCTCCATCGTGATAGAATGGATGCGGAACAGAGGGCCATTGTGATTACGTAGGTACGACCGCGTTCCCCATGTTTCGGCTCAAAGAATGGGAATCTCGTTGGCGGATATCACGGCGGATGTATTTAATCCACATCTTGGGGAAGAGTTCGGCTTGTCGCCGAACGAGGGAGAGGCCCCGGCGGTTATGTTACGTCTGGCCGAGGTGCGAGTTAAGACAGGCATCCCCGAGGGATTGCCTCGAGTCCCGTTCTCGCTTCAGTTCGAGGGGTCATCGCTAGAACCCGTCTCGCAAGGGATGTTTTGGTTCAGCCATCAATCCTTCGGAGAACTCCCAATCTTCATCGTGCCTATCCGGGGAGATGCGGAAACCCGCACGTACGAAGCCGTCTTCAACTAGACCCACATCAGAAGGAAGGTAATTGTCTTATGGCAGATCCGTTTATCGGTGAACTAAAAATCGTCCCTTACAACTTCGCTCCCCGAGGGTGGGCATTTTGTCAGGGCCAAATTCTCCCTATCGCCCAAAACACCGCACTGTTTTCGCTCCTGGGAACCACGTACGGCGGAAACGGCCAAACCACTTTTGCCTTGCCGGACTTGCAGGGTCGCTGCGTAGTCGGCCGTGGTCAAGGCCCTGGATTGTCCGAAGTTTCGCTCGGCGAAGAAGCCGGATTGGAAACCGTCACTCTTCAGCTTAATGAGATGCCGGCTCACAATCATACGTTCGCCGTACAGAGCGCAAACGCCACGGTAGGGACCTCGAGCCTCAACGTCCCGGCAACCGCGACGGGCTCCGTGGGCAACGTCTATGGAACCGCGGCCGGTGGGACAATGCCCGCGACGACCATTCAACCGGCCGGCGGCACGCAGCCTCACGATAACCGTCAAGCGTACTTGACCCTGAACTACGTGATCGCCCTTGAAGGCGTCTTCCCCCAGAGGAGCTAACCATGTCAGAACCCTTTATCGGAGAAATTCGGCCCTTTTCATTCAATTTCGCGCCGCGTGGTTGGGCTCTTTGCAGCGGTCAGCTCCTCCCGATCAACCAGAATCAAGCGCTCTTCTCGCTCCTCGGGACAACCTATGGGGGCAATGGCACGACGACGTTCGCCCTTCCCAATCTGAATGATCGCGTTGCGATCAGCTCGGGTCAGGGTCCGGGTCTGTCGAATTTTTCGCTGGGACAGCCCGGCGGGACGGAAAGCGTCCAACTGCAAGCCGCGCAAATGCCGCAGCACAACCACCTGGTGACCACGGCTTCGGCTCCTACGACGGCCAACCCGTCCGGCGCCCTCCCGGCATCGAGCGGCGGTCACAACCTGTATGACTCGGCCATCAACACGACGATGAATACGGCGGCAGTTGGGAATGCGGGCGGAAATCTGCCTCACGACAACCTACAGCCTTATCTCACGACGACTTACTGTATTGCCCTCCAAGGCATATTCCCCCAGAGGAGCTAAAACTATGGCAGATCCCTTTATCGGAGAAATTCGAGTTGTCCCCTATAACTTCGCCCCCCTTGGTTGGATGGATTGTGACGGGCAACTCCTCGACATTTCGCAGAACGATGCACTCTTCGCTCTGATCGGCACAACCTATGGCGGCGATGGCCAAACGAACTTCGCGCTGCCGGATTTCCGCGGTCGCGTCATCATGGGCACTGGCCTGCACTCCCTCGGCGAAATGGCCGGGACGGAGACCATCACGCTGACCGGCAGCGAAATGCCAACCCACAAGCACATAATGTCCGCGGACAATGATGCCGCGGGAATAACCAACGATCCAACGCAGGGAGTCTATGCGACTCTCGCCTCGGCGGGACGGAGCGATCGAGTCTACGGTACGGCCCCCGATGCGACGGCCTCGGGCCAAATGATTCAACCCGCGGGCGGAAACCAGCCCCACGAAAACAGAATGCCGTTCCTCGGCATTCGCGTCATCATCGCCTTGGTAGGAATCTTCCCGCCTCGTAACTAATAGGAGAGCCATGTCGGAAATCAAACAAACCACAGTGAAACGCCGCGACGTCCTCAAAGGCGCCGCCGCGATAGCGGGGGCCGTAGCCTTGGAGAGTTCGGCCATCGGGCAAATGCTCTCCTCGACGACGACCATTTCTGTCGCCTATATCGATGGAACTCGTCTCGTTCCGGCGGATCGCCTTGCTAAGGGCGATTCTTCTCTGGAGCAGGTCCTCCTTTCGGTCGAGGGCCACGGCAAGGGCACCCTGCACGAGATCGGAGCCATCTTCGACGTGACGACCGCCAAGGGAACGAAGCCTTATCGCTTCAAGGCCTGGGAGCCGGGCTGCGTCAAGAGTCAGTTCTCGATGCCCGCGAAGAGTGGCTTGAAACTCGATGTGGCTCAGAAGACCGGAAAGAAAACGGCTACCAGCTCCCTCCCAATGGCCCCAAGTTCGGCGAAGGGTTACAAGTTGAAAGAAGGCACGTACGTGATTGCAGCCGGAAATGTCAACTGGAACTCCTATCGCTACGAAGCAAACGATGCGAACGGTCCCGTGCTGAGCGCGAACGGAAGGCCGACCTCTCTGGGTTATGTCCTTCTCACCGTCGAGCGCACCTAATCTCGGCGCCTTGGGGGTGACTCTTCGCGAGGCCACCCCCGAGGTCTCGGGATTCTTAATGGACCTGTTCGTGCAGGTCCGTTCTCGTGTTTTTGCTCCCCTGGGCATGTCCGCTGAGCAGCTCAAGCCTATGCTGGTTATGCAGTTTCAGGGCCGAGACATTCAGTATCGCTCAGACTTCCCCGGTGCGACTACTTACATCTTGGAGCGAGCCGGCGAGCCCATCGGGGCATGCATTCTGGCCGAGCAAGAAGACAATTTGCGCCTAATCGACATATCCATCGCTCCGGCGTATCAGGGCGCAGGTGTCGGACGCGCTTTGCTCGAAGACCTCAAGGAGCGGGCTTTGACCGTTCGTCTCAAAGTAGATAGCC
>JBKJIP010000174.1:0-17040 GCA_046598515.1 Fimbriimonadaceae bacterium
GTCGATACAATATGACTCTCCCCCATCGGTGGCGGGCGAACCGGCCGAACAGCATACGCCCTGGAATACCGTTATGCGCGAGCCCACCGAAGTGTTTCCAAACGGCATCACCGACCCGTTCGCCCTGAGCGCGGAAGTGAGCGATTCTCCGTCATGGTTTAGGAAGGAATACTACGGAGAGAATCGCCCGGTAACCGCACATCAGGTGGCTTGGGAACAGTTTTCGGGTGAGCGGCTCGACCTATTCCCTTACATGGCCAATCAACAGCAAAGGCAGGAGTTAGGCTACGTGCAAGGGCAAGCGCGTCAATGGACCTTCAAGCTGAAAATCTCAAAGCGTGCGACAACTCGGGCTGAGCTAAGCGACCACACGATCCCGGACGGCCCGTACATCACAGGTGCGAAGCTGCCCGCGTCGTTCAAAGACGAGATCACCAAGCAACTCGCCGAGTTGCGCAAGCAATACAAGGATGTGAAGCCAGGCGAATTCGGCGTCGGCCGAGGCTCGCCGCCTCCGGGATAAGGGGTGGACAAAGTAGGACGGGTAGGACGAGTGGGACATGTGAGTCCTACTCGTCCTACCCGTCCTACTTTCTTTTTAGCCTAAGGAAGAACCAGCAACGCTACTCGGCCGTGCTGGGCGAAATAGGCGTAGGCGGTTTGAAGGTTCGGCGATACGCGACCGTCGATGAACGTCGGATCGAGTTCGGCCGACTTCTTGCGGGCGGTTTCGGCCTTCTTCTTCAAGTCACTCGCCTGCATCTCGATGCGGTTGACTTCTCGCAGTTGCTCCGTAGAGAGTACGCCGCCTTCCTTGCGGAGCTTTTGGGCTTGATCCTCGAGCTTCATCTGGCCGGCGGTGTAGACGACCGACGCGGCGAACTGGCCGGCGGCGTAGTTCGGTTGGGCGGCGATTGCGGCATCGGCGTAGTTGAGAGCCTCGTTGTACCGACCCAGGTGAGCGTTGTAGATCATCACGCCGGTAAGGGCTTGAGCGGAGTCCGGCTTGCCTTCGAGGGCAGCGTTGTAGTAAGCGTTGGCCAGGTCGATTTGGTACTGCTTCTGCTCTGTGTCCGTGACTCGATTGGCGAGCACGGGCGCGATGGCCTGATTGCCGCGCTCTACGAGGACATCTGTGAGCGTCGGTTCGGCGAGAATCGCCTCCATAAACTTCTTGTCGGCGTCGGAATAGTTCTGCTGACGGTCGAGCAGGATGCTCAAGTAGTAGTTGACTTCCGGTCGCTGACCCTCGTCCTTGGCCAAGCCGGCCACGAGGCTGCTCAGCGCAGGGATTCGGTTTCGCTTGAGGGCGATGTAGGTTTGAGCCATCTTGATGGCGATGCTGTCCGGATCGTTACCGATCGCTTCCGACATAGCGGCATCGCTATCCGTGTCTTTTCCCGATACGGTTAAGAGCATCGCTTTGAGGGCGTAGCTGAAACCGTCCATGGTCTTGGAGCGCTCAAGGCCAGCGATCGTATAAGCGGCGTCGCTGAGGTTGGAGTTTCGGATCTGAGCGTAGGCGAGCAGGTTGCCCACTTCGGTGCCCGACTCGGTCTTCCGGAATACGGGGCCAAGGGCATTGATTGCGGCCTTGTAGCGACCTACGCGGATCGCCGTTTTCGACCAGGGAATGAGATTCGCGTCGGTCACGGCACCCGCGGCTTCCATCTGCCGATCGAGCACCTTGCGGCGGGCGGCGACACCCTTCTTGAGGGCGGATTGAATCATTTCGAGCGTCGTCTTCCGATTGCCACCCGAGAGCGTCAACAACCCCTTGCGGAGGCTGATCGCGGAGAGAACTTCATTGGCGTCATCCAGGTTCGGATCGGCGGCCAAGGCATCCTCGGCAAAATTCTGGGCCTTGTCGTAAATGCCCTTTCGCAGGTAGGCGCGAGCCAAGAGCAGGCGGGCCGGATTGTGGCCTTCCTTCGCCTTCATGGCGACGCGCCCAAGGTAGATCGCGTCATCGATGGAGCCCTTGGTCAACATTTCGTTGCCTTCGGCGACATTGGCGTCGGCACCCTTGGAGACGCCGGAATCAATGGTGACGGTGACCACCTTTTTCGCATTCTCACCGGCCGAGGAATAGGCGGCGAAGGTGAGTTTGAGCTTGCCTTCCGGCTCGTTCAGGGGGTCGATCTGAAACTCATACGGGGTGCTGGAATCACTCGTTCGAAGTGAATCACCAACGTAAAACTCCACCTGGTTGATGGGGCTTGTGGAATCGACGGTCACCGAAAGCGTTCGGGGACGGGAGATCGCATCTCCGTCCTTGAAGTTCGCCAGGTTGATATCGATCTTGCCCGGCGTCATGCCGAGAAGGGCTATAGCGAGGGAAGCGACTACCATTTCTCTTAAAGTTCTCCAGATGGGTCAAAAAATCAAACGGACCGGGTATTGGACGCGCAAAGGAGCCAAAACATTCGGTTCGGAGTCTGAAGTTGTCTCAGAACTGTACCCGCTCCGGACTACTTCCAAACCCATTTCATTGCATCCGGCAGGATCGCGCGGATGTGTTTGTCGCTGTGATTTCCCTTGCCGTACACGAATCGGTAGTCATAGCCTTTGAACGCCAGCGACTTGGCCATCTCCTGGTTTGCGAGCGGCCAGTTACCGAACTGGTTGTCCAAATCGTTCGACCCGTCCTGCAGGAACACCCGAATGGGCTTCTTCTCGGTCATTCGGACCAGGGCCTGGTAGTTGTGGCCGCCGGCTTGCTTGGAGGGACCGGATGCGATGTTCGTGAAGCTGCCGATCGAGCTTAGGACGCGACCGAACTGATCGGGTCGTTGCCAAGCGACCGTGAATGCACATACCCCGCCGCTGGAGAGCCCACTGATCGCGCGGCCCATCGGGTCCTGTCTCAACTTCACCTTCTTCTCGACTTCGGGCAAGATCTCCTCGAGAAGAAACTTCGAAAATTGATCGCTCAGCGTGTCGTATTCGAACGAGCGGTTTGATTTGCCGTCGGTGAAGACACCCGGCTCGATGAAGATGCCCACGATCGGCGGAAGCTCACCGCGGGCCATCAAGTTGTCGAAGACCGGCGGCACGTAGTTCTTCATCCATTGGCCGTCCTGGAAGACCATGACGGCGGCCGGTTCGTCCGCTTTCAGATTCGCCGGTGTATAGACCCACCAGTTTCGCTTCGTGCCCTCAAAGACCTTGCTGCGCCACTCGGGCATGGCGTCGAGTTTGCCCTTCGGAACTCCGGGTTGGAAGACGGTGTCGGGATCGGTTTTGTAGACTTCGACGAATCCTCCGCCGATGCGCTTGCCGTCGATCTCATAGTGGAATGCGAAGCCGTCGCCGTGCTTCAGGTGCGAGATTCCGGCGTGGACCTTATTGCCGATCGCCTTCAGGGGCAGGCGCAATGTGCCATCGTCGGCCACGAGGACGGCGCTGCCTTCCGCCTCCACGGCCCAAGCCACGTCGGTTTCTTGTATCCGAACTCCGCTGCCTTTCGCCAGGTCGTTACCGAACCACCGGCGGACCCGTCCCTCCGTCTCCGCGGCGATGGGGTCCTTTAAAAGGCGTTCTAACTCACTGACGGTGAGACCTTCTTGGTGGGCGATGAGTGCGGATAAAAACATGCGATTCGATCTTACTTGAGGCCGGAAGTGACGATGCCGCGAACGTAGTAGCGCTGGCCGATGAAGGATAAAAGGAAAAGTTAGTCGCCGCCGCCGCTGCCACCGCAACTGCTTCCGCAGGAGCTACCGCCCGAGTCGTTGCCGCCTGAGTCGGAGTTGCCCGAGTCGAATCCTGAATCTCCGCCGTGGGCATCACCGTGGTTTCCGACGCCGGCTGATGTGTCGTGACCAGCGTGGGCATCGTTCGAACCCGAGTGGTTGCCCGAGTTATGATGGCCCGAGTGATAGCCAGAGCTATCTACAATACGGTCGGTGGGCGAATAGCCGCCGGAGTCCCCATGCCCCATGCCTCCACCCAGCCGGTTTCGATTCTGCATGGCGCGCCCGATCATGGTTCCGACAATGGCGATGATGACGATGGGGGACAGGCAGACGACGACGCCGACGCCCGTAGATACACCTTCTTCCATACAGCCCGCGGCGACGACGCCGGCGGTGACGAGACCCCCGGCCGTCACGAACCAACGGTTCGCGGCTTTGCGCTCGACGATCCAGTGGGTGTTGGTGTCGATCGTCCTGATCGGGGCCTTGGCGAGCAGAGGTCCCCAGATGTCGGCGGGCGGCTCGTCGCCGAATGCCTCAACGTATTTGCGACGTGTATCACTGAACTGATTGCGGTACTTGGTGTCCTCGGCGGCGCCGCCCTTTGAAGGATGGTGATGGAATGGCTTGCCCAGAACTTGTCCGCAAAGACGAGTCCAGTAGGACTCGGTGTAAATCATGTGCAGGTGCCAAGCCTCGTCGATCGCCTCGGATGGCGTGACGGGACCCTGAGTCACCCCCAGAAAGAGAAATCGCTTGTATTCGGCGATTACCCGCTCAGCGAACTCAGCCGTCCAACTTTGTTCCTTGGCCAGTCGCATGGCGAAGGTCGAAGCGCACGGGCCGCCGTCGATGTCGAATGATTCGATTCTTGTTAGGAGTTCCTGCATGACTGCCTCCGAGAAGAGCTACCGCCCGAGGATATGGACGGTTGCACAGTTAAGGATAGCTTTAACGATTCGGAAATGTGTCTGGATTGTAGGCGAGTCCTGCGCCAAGTGTGGGCCGTGAATGATTGCGTCGCGGCGACAGGTTTACGATCAGGAAGTGTTGTCGGAAGTGGAACCAAATCCGGGGCCAAGTGTAGGCCGCGAATGATCGTGTCGCGGCGACAGGCTCGAAGTGAGTGAGATGCATCCGGCTGGAAGGTCGCATGCCGTTGCCTTCGGGGCAATTCTCGATTCAATTGAGCTTGGCATCGCCACAAGTTAGCCGCAAAGTTAAAGTCGCGCTCCTGATTCCCAGGCCCTCGCCGCGACACAATCATTCGCGGCCCACATTGGGTCTTCCCCGTTTTGCCTCACTCTTCATCCTCCTTGCCATTCAAAAGTGAAGGTATCCTTACGTCTACTACTTTATGGGCCAGGATAAGATCGTCGTCGTCGGTGCGCGGGAGAATAATCTCAAGAATGTCACCGTGGAAATCCCTCGCGACAAACTCGTCGTGATCACGGGGTTATCGGGGTCGGGCAAGTCCAGCCTTGCCTTCGACACCATTTACGCGGAGGGCCAGCGGCGGTACGTCGAATCCCTCAGCGCCTATGCCCGCCAGTTCCTCGGGCAGATGGATAAGCCGGATATCGATCATATCGATGGGCTTTCTCCCGCGGTTTCGATCGACCAGAAGAGCGCTTCCAAGAACCCTCGCTCGACGGTGGGCACCGTCACCGAGATTTACGATTACCTCCGCATTCTATTCGCCCGCGTCGGCATTCCCTATTGCCCAAATGGGCACGGCCCCATCGAGCGTCAGTCTACAGATCAGATCGTCGATGCTGCAAAGGACTTCCCGGAGGGCACCAAGCTTCAAGTTCTCGCGCCCGTCGTTCGGGGCCGTAAGGGCGAATACAAGTCGGTCATCCAAGACGTCGCCAAAGCGGGCTACGTTCGGGTTCGGGTGGACGGCGAAATGTATGAAGTCACCGACGACATCCCGATGGATCGCTACAAGCAGCACACCATCGAGGTCGTCGTCGACCGGCTCGTCATGAAGGAAGGGATCGAGCGACGGCTCACCGACTCCGTCGAGGCTGCCCTCAAGATGGGAAAGGGTCTCGTCACCATTTGGCATCAAGGAGACGGGGACGAAGGAGAACTGCAGTTTTCCGAGTCCTATTCCTGCCCCGAATGCGGTTTTTCCATGTCGGAACTCGAACCGCGCATGTTCTCTTTCAACTCGCCTTACGGCGCATGCCCGGATTGCACCGGATTGGGAACGAAGACGGAGTTCGATCCCGACCTCGTCATCCCTGATCTCAAAAAGCCGCTTCGAGATGGGGCCATCGTGCCGTTCGTTTACAAGTCGGGCGAGACCAAGGAGTGGTGGCCGGATGTTCTCGATGGCGTGGGCCGTGCGCTCGGATTTGATGCTTCAAAACCGGTTAAGGAGCTGACCGACTCCCAAATGGAAGTCATTTGGAATGGCCTCGAGCAGCCCATCCAGGTGGTTATGCGGTACGCCCGCACTGAACGGAAATTCAACACCAAGTGGGACGGCATCATGACCGTTCTCCGCAAGAAATACGAGCAGACGGAAAGCGAGTGGGTCAAGAAAGATCTGGAGCAGTACATGAGCACCAAGCCATGCCCAACCTGCGGTGGCAAGCGTCTCAAGCCGGAATCCCTGAGCGTGCAACTCCCCAAAGAGGCCGTCACGAAGAAGGCGGACGCGCAAGGCGTGTCCATTTCCGACATCACGGGCATGGCCGTCGAGGACTCCTTCGCTTACTTCGCTTCTCTGCCCGCACTGCTCAGTACGCGGCAGATGGCCATCGGCGAGCGAGCCGTGAAAGAGATCATCGAACGGCTTCGATTCTTGGCCGATGTCGGGCTCGGCTACCTTACGCTCGATCGAAACGCCCGAACCCTTGCCGGCGGCGAGGCTCAGCGCATAAGGCTCGCCACCCAGATCGGCTCCGGTCTGATGGGCTGCCTGTACGTTTTGGACGAGCCCTCCATCGGGCTTCATCAGCGCGATAACGCCAAGCTGATCGAGACCCTCAAAAGGCTGCGCGATCTTGGGAATACGGTCTTGGTCGTCGAGCACGACGAAGAGACCATGCGCGCGGCCGACTGGCTGATCGAGCTAGGCCCCGGAGCGGGCGAGCACGGCGGCGAAATTGTGGCGCAGGGAACCTGGGAAGAGTTCCGTCAGGCACCCTGCATGACGTCGGACTACCTGACGGGCCGCCGCAAGATCGAAATCCCGAAGGAACGGCGGCAACCCAAGACGCCCTGCCCCGTTTAGCTCAGAATCTCTCCGACGCCCCATTCCAAGCCAAGGTGATTGGCAACCGTGGCCCCAACCGCCGCCATGCCTTCGACGTCGCCCAAGTTGGTTAGACCCTCACCCTGTCGGAAAACCAGAACCGGCACATACTCGCGCGAATGGTCGGTGGATAGAGAGGTCGGGTCATTGCCGTGATCGGCAGTCACGATGAGCATATCCTCCGGTCCAAGTCGATCCAAGATTCGCTTCAGCGTCGCGTCAAAGCGTTCGATGCACTCCGCGAATCCGCCCGGGTCATTTCGGTGCCCGTAGAGCATATCGAAGTCTTCGAAGTTCGCGAAGATGAAATGGGCGTTCGTGTCGAGGGCCTGCATGAGGGCGACCTCGTGCTCGGTGTTATTCTGGGTGCGCGCGGTGGCGCGGAAACCGCGGCCCGCGAAGAGTTCGGGAACGACGCCGATGCCAAGCACCGGACCGTGTGTTTCCGCGATCTGGTCGATCAGATTTGCGGGGGCTTCAAGGGGATAGTCCTTGCGTCGTTCCGTCCGCGTGAAGTTTCCGGGCGTGCCGACGAAGGGGCGGGCGATAACTCGCTGAACGTCGGATAGCTCGCGACCGATGCGGCACATATCATATAGCTTTTCGATGGGCACGACATCTTCGTGACAGGCGATTTGGAAGACGCTGTCGGCGCTGGTGTAGAGAATCGGGCAACCGGTGCGGACATGCTCTTCGCCAAGCTCAGCGATGATCGCCGTGCCGCTCGCGGCCTTGTTGCCGAGAACCTTCACCCCGATCTTCTCTTCGAAAGCGGCGACAAGTTCAGGAGGGAAGCCATCGGGATAGGTGGGGAAGGGCTTCTCGCTGACGATGCCCATCATCTCCCAGTGGCCGGTCACGGAATCCTTGCCGCCCAGGGAGACTTCTCGTAGACGACCGTAGGAAACCTGATATCCACGCACTCCGGTGGCCGGGGCCGTCTCAACGCCGGCGACGGCAAAGAACCCGGCCCCGGTTAGGATCGGGGAGTTCACGCCGCGGGCATGCTCCCAAACATGTTTGAGCGTATTGGGATGATCCAAGTCCCCAAACAAAGCGGCATCGGGCGCCTCGCCGGCGCCGCAGCCATCGAGGACGAGGACAATGGCTCGTCTCACTTCGGCCACTCCGGTGGGTTGACGCCCATCAGATGGCGCACGAAGAAATCTTTGCGTTGTCGCTCGCCATACTCGCCGCCATCGGTATGATCGGCCCCGCCGATCACCGTGTAGCTGATGTCCTTGTTCGCTTTTTGGAAGGCATCCACAAGCCGCATTGTGGACTCCGGCGGCACGTTGCTGTCGAGTTCGCCAACGATTAGGAGAAGCTTGCCTTGCAGCTTCGCGGCGTTCGTGATGTTGGACTGAGCGGCATACTCAGGCCCAAGCGGATAACCCATCCATTGCTCGTTCCACCACATCTTGTCCATGCGGTTGTCATGGCAACCGCAGGAAGAGACGGCGACCTTGTAGAAGTCGGGATGGAAGAGGACGGCGGCGGTGGAGTTTTGCCCACCCGCCGAGGTGCCGAAAACTCCCACGCGGCTGACATCGACGCCCGGATGCTTCGCCGCGAGAGCCTTCATCCAGGCGATCCGGTCGGGGAAACCGCCATCGGCGATGTTCTTCCAACACACGTCGTGAAAAGCTTTGCCGCGGTTCCGCGTGCCCATGCCGTCGATCTGGACGACGACGAAACCAAGCTCAGAAAGGCGCTGCATGCGTAGATAGGGGAAGAAGCTTTTGGGCACGAAGCTGTCCTGGGGACCGGCGTAGATGTTCTCGATCACGGGATACCGCTTCTTTGGGTCGAAGTTTCGCGGCCAGCAGACCACACCGTAGATGTCGGTCTTACCGTCTCGACCCTTGGCGACAAAGGGCTCTGGCCAGCGGACGCCCTTGGCAAAGACCTCCTCGATGTTCGCGCTTTCCAGAATCTTGATGCGGGTGCCATCGGAGACCCGGCGCAGTTCGTGGGTCGGGGGGACATCGATCATGGACCGAGTATCGATCAGGAACCGGCGATCGGGGGAGAACTGGACGGCGTGGGTTCCGACACCGTCGGTGAGTTCGCGCAGGCCGGTGCCGTCCAGATTGACGACGTAGGTGTGTAGGTAGTAAGGATCCTCACCCGCTTCGCGGCCGTTGGCGGTGAAGCAAAGTTCGCGAGTTTTCTCGTCCAGCCAAAGAATGTCGCGCGTCACCCACGGCCCTTTCGTGATCTGATTCTTGACCTTGCCGGTGGTTCGGTCGATGAGATAGAAGTGGCCGTAGCCGTCCCGCTCGGATCGCCAGATCAGTTCGGGTGCGCTTTCGAGGGCGCGGTGCCTTTCGCTGGTGGTGTCGAAGAAGGTCTTCTCCGACTCATCGACAAGGGTACGGATCGTCTTCGTTTCCGGTTCAAGGTGATAGAGAACGAACCTCTGGTAGCCGCGCTGAGGAGCCTCGATCAGGGCGTTGCCCTCGGGCAGCCATTCGACGCCGGGGGCGGTGGTCCAGGGCTGTCCGCTTCCCATGATGGGATCGATGGGCATTTCTTTTTCCGACTTCTCGACGGCATCGTAGAGGAAGAGCTTGTAGGTGTCGATCTTGTCGCCCGGCAGATCGTAGTTTCGGGACCGCAGAACCGCCCGCCCGCCTGCGGTGGGGGCGGATTGGATGAGGTGAACCTGTCTCCGATCTCCGGGGATAGTCTTCCACGCGGTCAGGAAGCGGCCTTTGGGCGACCAGGTTGGCCGCGACATTCCGTCCGTCGCGCTCTTGAGAATTTCTTTGCCATCTTTGTCTTGAATCGTGAGCGTGCCGTCCTTCATCGCGAAGCGGAACCCATCGGCAGACTGGCTGCGGGGTGGCGTTATAGTCTGCAGCGCCGCCTTTGCGTAGGGCGGCGGAGCGGGGAAGAGACGTGCCGGCGAATCTTCGTCGATTGGCTCGGCCATTTCTTCGGGAATGGGAAGGGCGTCACCCATTCGGGTCAAAACATCACCCGACCATTTCCATTTCGAGCCTAAGTAAGTAAAAGTCAATGTGCCAGCATCGTCGGACACTTCGAGCCCTCGCAGGTCCATTGTTTCGGTATCGACCTTCTGCTTCGCTTCCTTTTCGATCGCGGCGCCGAGCTTTGCGTTGTCGAAGAGCGGCTTCTTGGACCCGGTTTCGCAGTCGACCAGCCAGTAAAAGCGCTTCTGCTCGGCGAGATCCACGCGGTACCACATGTGCTTGCCATTGGCCAGCCAGTTTGGGCGCAGTTCGAGGGCATAGGAGTGCTGGCGAGCCCAGGTTCGCAGTTCGTCGCCTCGTTTATAGCCTTCGATCAACTCCGCTTGCGTCGGCACGTAGGCCGGTAGAAGCAGGGTGGCGATGAGGGTGGAGAGCATAAGCTCAATCTTATCCCCTCCGGCAGTGATTAATCTTCAGGTGTAGCCAAAATCGCCTTGGCCCGCTCGATGCCGGCGGCAAGGCTCGGCACGATGTTTTGATCACCGATGTGCCGGTGGAACTCGGATTGCTCGAAGAGCTTGGCCGGTTGGCCCCGCACTCCGCAGAGGATGAGCTCACGGCCGGACTTGTGGAGGCGATCGGCCAGGCTTTCAAGGGCATGGAGTCCGGTCGCGTCGATCGCCGTCATGTTCCTCAGCCGAAGCAGCACGACTCGCGGAAGGGAGTCGAATTCGTCGGAGATCAGATCGAGCTTGTCCGAAGCCCCGAAGAGGAAGGGGCCGTGTATTCGATAAGCAACGGAGCCCTCGGGAAGCGGATTTAGCTGGAGACTGTGGGGAATGCCTTCGGTGACATATTCGGGGGTTACCCGCGAGACCGTCGTGGTAGCCGTCACTTTGCGAATGAACAGGAGAGCGGCCAAAATCATGCCCGCTTCTACTGCGACCGTAAGATCGGCGAAGACGGTGAGGGCGAAGGTGATGAGCCAGACGGCGATGTCGGCCTTGCTCAGCTTCAGGATTTCTGGTATTCCCGCCCATTCCCCCATGTTGTAAGCGACAACGAAAAGAATGGAAGCGAGAACGCCGAGGGGGATGTGCCGGGCGTAGTCGGCGGCAAAGAGCAGAATGGCGAGGAGCGTGAGGGCGTGAATCATGCCCGAAACCGGCGTTTTCGCTCCGGAGCGGATGTTCGTTGCGGTGCGGGCGATAGCTCCCGTGGCGGGGAGGCCGCCGAAAAGCGGCGACATGATGTTGGCCACGCCCTGGGCGAAGAGTTCGACGTTCGGGTTGTGCTTGTCTCCCGACATCCGGTCCGACACAACGGCAGAAAGCAAAGATTCGATGGAGCCGAGCATGGCCACAGTCAGGGCCGGTGCCAGCAGGGGCAGGATCAGATCCGCGCGAAAGTCCGGAATCTTGAAGGGCGGTAGGCCCGGCCGGATTTCTCCGAAACGCGTGGCGATTGTCTCGACCGGAAGATGCATCGCCGCGGCCACGATCGTTCCCGCAAACAGAGCGACGATCGCGCCGGGGACTTTCTTGGCGAACCTCATGATGAAGATGATCGTGGCGAGGGCACCGACGGAAAGCAGGGTAGTGGCTAGCGAATACGTGTGGGCGTGCCCGGCCAAGGCGGCCAATCGCGTGCCGAACTCACTCGGCACTTCGGACATCTTGAGTCCGAAGAAATCCTTGATCTGGGTACTCGCGATGAGCACGGCGATGCCGTTCGTAAACCCGATGACCACGGGACGCGGGATGTATTTGACGGCTTGACCGAGTCCCGTGACTCCCAATAAGGCGATGAACACGCCCGCCATGAGGGTGCACATGAAGAGGCCGTCCACCCCGTGTTTTTGCACGATGCCGGAGACCACCACGACGAAGGCTCCAGTTGGGCCCCCGATCTGAGTCATCGATCCGCCGAGAGCGGAGATGATGAAACCGGCGACGATCGCGCAGTAGATGCCAGATTCCGGCTTGACTCCGGACGAGATGGCGAACGCCATAGCCAAGGGCAGGGCGACCAAGCCGACGGTGATGCCGGCGATCAGGTCAGCGGCAAACTTGCGCGCATTGTAATCGCGCAGAGCGAGAACGGACTTCGGGAGGAAGGCCTCGGCCAACTAGGGCTCCAGACCTTCGAGCATGGCCAGCGACTCTTCGAGATGGGCGCGGAAGTATTGGCGCATTGTATCGAGAACGTCGATCAGGAGGGGATCTCGGAGTGAGTAAAAGACCTGATTGCCCGCCTTGCGGGTGACAACGAGGCGCTTGGATCGCAGAACGGCCAGGTGTTGGCTGGCGTTGGCTGGCTCCACGCCGATTTGCTCGATGATGGCGGCAACAGGAATCTCACCTTCGCGAAGGCACTCGATGATGTGGATGCGGGTGGGATGCGCGAGGACCTGAAAGACATCAGCTTTGAATCGTCGTAAAGCTTCCTGCGGCAAATCGGCGGTCTTCGGCACTAGTTCTATTATTGCGCAATTTCGAAACTACTTAGAGAACTCACGTAAATCGTAAATCGTAAATTGTAAATCGACGGACAGGAACACTTCGGCTCCCCAAGGCGAAACTGGTTCTGCCATAATCAGGCCACCCCTTCAACGACGAACGAGGTTGCCTGCGAATGTCCACGATTCCACTTACCAACACCTATAACAAGCTTGATTTCCTGCGCCTGATGATGCTCAGCCGCGAGGGTGACCGACGAGAAGGCATTCTGCTCAGACAGAGCCGAGGTTGGTTCCAAGTCGGCGGACTCGGCCACGAGCCTTTGGCGGCGCTGGCCCACGTTCTCCGGCCGGACGACTATATCTTCCCGTACTACCGCAGCCGCGCTCTGATGCTGGCCCGGGGCATGAGCAACTACGACCTCGCTCTGGCTTATTTCGCGAAGCGCTCTTCCAGCTCCGGTGGTCGTCAGATGCCGGGTCATTACAGCAACCGTGCACTCAACGTTTTTAGTGTTCCCACTCCCACCGCCGCAAACTTGATTCCCGCCTGCGGCGCGGCTTGGGCGATGAAGCTCGAGGGTAAGGACAGTCTGGCTCTCGGAAGTGTCGGCGACGCCGCATCACGTCAGGGCGAGTTCTTCGAGGCCGCCGCGTTCGCGATCCAAGAGAAGCTGCCCGTTATTCTGATGATCGAGGACAATGCGTTCGGCATCTCCACGCCGACCGAGAAATTCAACCCGATGCACCTCAAGCTTCTCGATGAGTCGCACATTATTCGCTGCAACGCCCGGCACCCCGAGAACGTTCTGAAAGCCGGCCAAGAAGCGGCCGATCGCGCTCGTAGCGGCGCGGGGCCAAGCATTCTATGGTGCGAACTCGACCGCTTGGGAAGCCACACGAGCTCCGACGATCACCGCGTCTACCGCGACCTCGATGACATCGAGGAAATGCAGAAGCGCGATCCGATCATGAAAGTGAAGGAAGAGTTGATCGCCGAGGGCCTGCTGACGGAAGAGCAGTTCCAAGCGATGCACGAGGATATCGTTCGCGAAGTCGATGCCGATTATCAGCGAGCAGAGAAGGAAGAGGATCCTCGCGCGGAAGAGGTTCTCGACCACAACTGGGGCGACGATATTCCCGCCGAGCAGCCGCCGATTCAGGCTGGCCGCCAGACGATGGTTTCCACCATCAACCAGACCTTAAAGAAGGCTCTCGAAAGCGATCCAAAGATCATTTTCTTCGGGGAGGACATCGAAGATCCCAAAGGCGGCGTCTTCGGCATCACCAAGGGTCTCAGCGAGGCGTTCCCTAAGCAAGTTTTCAACTCTCCGCTCGCCGAAGCGACAATCACCGGTGTGGCCGTCGGCATGGCTGCATACGGGATGCGCCCGGTGTTCGAGATTCAGTTCATCGACTTCCTCTCGCCCGGCTGGAACCAGGTTGTGACGAACATGTCGACTCTCCGATGGCGCACGTTCGGAGACTGGAAGTGTCCGCTGGTGATCTACGCTCCGATGGGCGCCTATCTTCCCGGCGGTTCGCTATGGCATTCCATGTCCGGCGAAGGCTATCTCGCTCACACGCCCGGCATTCGGGTGGCGATTCCTTCGACTCCGGAAGACGCGGCCGGTTTGTTCTGGACCGCCATCAACGGCGATGATCCCACGTTCATTCTCGTGCCGAAGCACATCTTCCGCAAGCAGGTGGACGTGACCTCCGTCGAGCCCGTGCCCTTCGGCAAGGCTCGCATTGCGCGAAGCGGAAAGGACGTCACGATCGTGACCTACGGCAACTGCGTCGAACTGGCCGAGGAAGTTGCGGCGAAGCTGCAAGGTGAAGTCGACATCGAAATCGTCGACTTGCGCTCGCTCGTTCCCTGCGACTACGAGACGATTACGGAGTCGGTCAAGAAGACGGGCCGCATGGTTGTGCTTTACGAAGACAACCGAACGGGCGGCTTTGGGCAGGCGATCGTGTCGGAGATGATTTCCAAGCCGGAGCGCTGGAATCTGTTCTATGCACCACCTCAAGTCGTCGCTCGTGAGGACGTCAGCATCGGTTACAACCCGGTTTACGAATACGCCGCTCTGCCTTCGGCAGACGATGTGATCGCAGCCGTGCGTGTAACGATGGCGTAGGCGGATCGAATCCGCAGGTAGAGTGAAACCGATGGCCGATTTCGACCATGCCCTCCCCCCTGTTCGACTCGATGGCTCTGGCCTGAGTTTCGACGATTTCATTCGGGCGACTCGTATCGGTCAACGGCTCGAACTCGATCCCCAAGCGGCCGCTCGACTCGACGAGAATCAAGACAAGTTTCTGCAGGCGATCCGGTCGGGACGCCGGATGTACGGAGTCAATACAGGGTTCGCCGACAATCGCGATTCGCCGCTCTTGCCTGCGGAAGACATGAGCTCGCTTCAGGAAAACCTGATTCGTTCCCATGCCTCCGGCTATGGTCCGATCATTCCCGATGAAGTGGTACGCGGCGCGATCGCCGTTCGGGCGGCTTCCTTGTCGCGCGGGTATTCCGGTGTGCGTTCCGAGGTCGTGACAAAGCTCCTGGAGTTGTACAACCTTGGCTTAGTCCCGGCGATTCCATGCTTCGGTTCGGTCGGTGCATCGGGTGATTTGGCTCCGCTTTCGCATTTGGCGATGGCGTTGATTGGTGAAGCGAAGGAGCAAGTTATCGCTGCCTCAGTTTTGCAGGGCGCTTCCGACCGAATGCCGCGTGATGAGTCGGAGAGATGGGCGTCCTTTGTGCCGCTGAGCTACGAATCGGACGGCACGAAAAGGAAGCTTGGCCCCAAGGAGGGCCTTGCGCTTAATAACGGCACCGCATTCATGGCGTCCTGGCTCGGAATCAGTGTGTTCCATGCGGAGAACCTTCTCGCCCATGCACGGCTCGCGTTGGCGATGACGATGGAGGCGCTGTTTGGGCTCACTCAGCCATTCGCGTCACATGTTCAAGCTCTCCGGAGCCACTCGCCTATCGCTGCCGAGGCGGAGGCTTTGCTGGAGATTCTTCAAGGTTCCAAATGTGTCCGATGGCCCGGCGGCGGCGAGCGCACGCCGGCTTCGATCCACGTGCGGCCCGACGACGTCCAGGACGACTACAGCCTGCGTTGCGCGGCCGTCGCCCACGGAGCGGCGCGAGGTTCGATCGCGCATGTTAAGGAGGTCGTTGAGGCTGAACTGAATGCGGTGACGGACAATCCGATGATCTTTACGGACGAGGGCTGGGCGGATGAGCCGGTGCAATCCGGCGCCCATTTTCACGGGGCGATATTGGCGCTGCCCGCGGATTACCTTCGTTGCGCGATCACGGAGATTGCCGGCGTTTCCGAGCGCCGCATCGCGAAACTGATCGACAAGGCGCGGAATTACGGCTTGCCGAACTACCTGGCTCGCGAAGGGGGCATCGAGTCGGCTTTGATGATCACGCAATACACGGCGGCATCCATTCTCAATGATTTGAAGACCAAGTGCATGCCCCATGGCGTCGATTCGATTCCCACCGGGAACAATTCCGAAGACTACGTCAGCATGGGCGCGAACGCATGTCGGGCGACTTATGAGTCCTTAGACAGCGCCTATGGGATTGTCGCGATCGAGCTACTGACAGCGACCCGGGCCCTGAATCTGCGCTTGAAGGGAAGTTCGGAAATCCCGGCCGTGCCCGAGGATCATCTGAGTGCGAAGACGAACGCCGTTCGCGTGAGCTTGACGGAAGCACTAGGCTTGGGCGATTTGGATTCTAAAGGGGATGTTCCCTTAGCCTGGAAGATTCAGACCTGTGTCGATCTGATTAAGAGCCGCGACCTCCTGTAGAGCTTTATCCTTTGCGCTGCGGGGCACGTGCATCCCCGTCCTTCCTTGGCTTTGGGACAATTTGGGTGCCTGATCCTGCCTGCTGATCATAAAGAGGGCGGCGGATGTATTGTGCCGCCGTTACCAAGGCTTTAGGTTCAACCAAAGCTGCCCGCGGGGCACGATGCATCCCCGCGCTCCATGAAAGTTCGAGAATTCAAACACAATGCAACAGCCTCCGTTGCATCCACGCACTACCTCGGTTTCCGTTCAACTTAATGGCCTTGTCCTTTGCGCGCCGGTGCACAAAACAAAACGGGCCGCCCGAAAGGCGGCCCGAATCGTTATCCAAGTAAAGGGACTACTTGGAAGCCTTGCGGCGGCGTCGGACCATAGCAGCGATACCGAGGCCGAGGGCGGCCATGGTTGCGGGCTCAGGAACGGCGGTGCCGTGAATGATGAAAGCCATGTCGGCTCCGACTGGTCCTTGAACTACGGGAGCGAAACTACCGGCGGCGCCGGCCTTCTGCTGGGCGTTCTGACCGTGCGTCGCGAGGGACGTGGGCAGGGGCGGCGAGAAGTTCCCGCCGAGGACGCTGAAGCTCAGGAAGTGAGTTCCAGCGGCGAGGTTGATGTTGAGGCCGGTCACGCGACCGAGCATCAAACGCCGGTTAGCCGTCGATGTGTCATTGAACGTCGTTCGCCAAACACCAAGCGGGTTGGTGTCGTTGTACCACTGGGTCGTAACAGCGGTGGAAGTAAGGGTCGCCGACGGAGCCGCGTCGAGAGCCCAGTTGACCTGGTTCAGCGTCGGAGTCGTTCCGCCAGTTGTATAAGCGAACACGCTGATACCGGTGACATTGA
>JBKJIP010000272.1:0-17323 GCA_046598515.1 Fimbriimonadaceae bacterium
CTCTTGCGCTCGACCAGCTCTTTAGGGAGGGCAAGGCGCACGTCGATCTCGCGCCGCACGGCGCGCACGGTGGCCGCTTCGTCCGAACCGGGCTCTACTTCTGAATCGGCGAGGTCGACCAAGCGACGGACCTCGTCGCCAGTGATTTTCTCATGCGTCATCCGGGCGAGGATTGCTTGGTGTTTTCCCCGGGCTTGGGCGGCCCCGGGAGGCATGAGAACTTGCTGATCCCACCCCATGATGGTGCTCGCCTTCATGAGGGCGTTGACGTCGTACCAGGTTGCCTTGAGCTGTTCAATCGCGGACATAGTTGCCACCAACCAAGGATACGCGTTTTCCGGCACCAGGCAATTCGGGCGGGCTTATATTGGGTCAGTCCCATCGAGAATCGGCGCGAGGGGATCCGAGGGCATTTCGATCTTCAAGCCTCTGTCTCCCGTAGGAAACGACGCCGAGTTCCACGCGGACACGAACCGCTCGGAAGGGTTTCCCGTTCCGTGGATAGCGAGTACTGTCTCTGCGGCGCGATAAGCGTCTTCCAGATTGGCCGAGACCGCAAACTTCAAAGTGACCGACTCCATGTCGGGACCAAGGCCCTCATTCCAGGCGTTCTCATCGATTAGTGGCCAGCCATTTTCTCCCATCGCATCGATAGTTCGGAGTTTCAAGTCATTTTCGAGCAGAGCAAGGAAGGTGACCAAGACGGAGAGCCCTTGCATCCCATTTTCCAGCGTGGGACCATTCCGATCATCATCTGCCGTCGGAAAAACAAACAAGCTGTCGAACCCTTTTCCGTCCAGAAGAGCTTGGATGACCAGCCGCAGTTGTACGGGGTCCACCCGACGAGGCCTTGGGCCAGGCTTCAGCGAAAGTGAGCGGTAGCCCCAAGCGGTAAACCAATACAACGTCGCTCCGGTCGTTTTGAGACGCCACAAGGCAATCGCCGCCGCAAGAGCGACCAAGCTCAGGGTTGCTAAGAAGATCACCATCGTCCTTAACGGGCATACGGAGCCGGGAGTTGCGGCGTTGCTTTCCTACGGCAGCAATCCAGCGACCGCCGCGAGCGCCTCATCCGCCTTCGAAGCATCCTTGCCCCCCGCAGTGGCAAAGTCCGGACGTCCGCCACCGCCGCCACCCGCGATCTTGGCGACTTCGCGTACGATGTTTCCGGCGTGGGCGCCTTGGGCGACCGCTTGCGAGCCGGCTTTGGCGATGAACGTGACTTTGCCGTCCGCGACCACTGCGGCTACGGCGACGATCGAGGGGTTGTTCGCCACGACTTGATCCACGGCGGAAGCCGCGACCTTTTGATCGACGTCCTCAAATTTGGAAGTCCAGAGCGTGAACGCGCCCACTGTCTGCGTCACGGCTGAGCTCTCGGAAGAACCGCCCACCAAACGAGCCTGAAGTTTCTCGACCTTGCGTCTCTCTTCCTTCAGTTCCTCGAGCACTTTCTCGACGGAATGGAGAAGTTGAGATGGGGAGGACTTCAATAGATGCGAGGCCTTCTTCAGAGTTTCCGTCTGCTCGACAACGGCTTCATAGGCACCCTCGCCCGTGATCGCCTCGATTCGGCGAACGCCGCTCGCGGCCGAGCTTTCGTGCTGAATTTTGAAGAGGCCGCATTGCGCGGTGTTATAGACATGAATTCCGCCGCAGAGCTCGATCGAAAATCCGGGGATCTCGACTACGCGAACCAGGTTCCCGTACTTCTCGCCGAAGAGAGCCATCGCTCCGAGGGCTCGGGCCTGGTCAATGGGCACATCGGTGTGGATATTGACGGGGCTGCCCCACAGGATCTGAGCATTGACGATCTTCTCCACTTCCGCGATCTCCTCAGGGGTCATCGCCTTGTTATGCGTGAAGTCGAACCGAAGGTGATCGGGCGCGACGAGGGAACCGGCTTGGGTGACGTGCTTGCCGAGAACCTGACGTAGCGCGGCATGAAGCAGGTGGGTCGCGGTGTGGTTCCGGACAATGCGGTTCCGCCGGGGTGCATCGACTACGGCACGCACCGGCTGACCGAACAGATCCGCAAGCTGGGTGCGGGTTTCGCAGAGGTGAACCCAAACGCCATCCTGCTTGTTGACGTCCAACACATTCAGGCTGAAACCGTCACCGAAAATCGTGCCTGTATCGGCGGATTGGCCCCCGGATTCAGCATAGAACGGGCTGCGATCGAGAGCGATGGCAACAAGCTGGCGACCTTCGTCGACGATCGGAATCGCCCCCACGATGGTGGACATTTCCTCCATCGTTTGATAGCCGTCGAACTGGGTCGGCGTCGGTTTTTCGAACTGGATCGTAATCTCGACTCCGCCGTAAACAGTGTCCATCCCGCTCGCACCGCGGCTGCGATCTTGGGCTTCCTTGAGCGCGCGCTCATAGCCTTCTTCGTCCACGTCGACCCCCGCTTCCTCGCAGAGTTCCTTGGTTACTTCGAGCGGGAAGCCGAAGGTGTCGTAGAGTCGGAAAGCGAGACCACCATTGAGAACCTTGATGGCATTGTCGCCGACACGACGAAGCTTGTCGAGCTCCTCCTGCAGCATCTCGCTGCCGGCGGCAACGGTTCGGCGGAACTGCGTCTCTTCGTTGAAGAGGGTCTCGACGATCACGTCCCGACGATCGACAAGTTCCGTATAGTGGTCTCCGACCGCTTCGACAACGCCCTCATAAACCTTGTGGAAGAAGGGTTCATCGAACCCGAGCGTGCGCTGGCCCTTGAGAACTGCCCGCCGGATCAACCGCCTGAGAACATAGCCGCGGCCCGTGTTTCCAGGGAGGATTCCGTCGGCGATGCAGAAACAAGCCGTGCGGATGTGGTCCGCGATGATCCGTGTGGCGCGGCCGATTGGATCGTTATCGTCCGAAATTCCCGGATTATCCTGGCCGCGAAGGCCATTGATAACGCGAAGGATCGGCTCGAAGAGATCCGTATCGTAAAGCGATTTCTTGCCGGTAAGAACCGTGATCGTGCGCTCGAGACCCATGCCAGTGTCGACGCTCCGGAAAGGCAGCTCCGGCATTCCGTCCTTGGCGTAGCCTTCGCCGGGCCGCTCGGGATTGCGGAGATGGCCCTGCCATTCGTATTGGATGAAGACGTCGTTCCAGATTTCCAGCCAGTTCTTCCCGGCGTCGTCGCGAATCCAGTCCTCAACGCTGTATCCGCTCTGAGTGGAGGGCACGGGGACATCTTCCGATGTCCAGTAGAACATCTCGGAATTCGGTCCGCAGGGTCCGGGAGGCCCGGAAGAGAAAGCTCCGGCGGGCCAATAGTTCGTTTCCTCATCGAGCCGGAACACGCGTGTTTCGGGATTGATACCCGCCGCGGAGACGATCTTGCTCCAGGCTTCGAAGGCGACGTCGTCCTCTTCAAAGACGGTGAAGCTGAGCCGGTTCGGGTCAAGGCCGAGCCATTCCGGCGAAGTTAGGAACTCCCAGGAGTAGGCGATGGCGTCGTCTTTGAAGTAGTCACCGAAGGAGAAGTTGCCCATCATCTCGAAGAAGGTGAGATGGGTGAGATCGCCGACGGTCTCGATGTCGCCCGTGCGCACGCACTTCTGGGCAGTGGTCAGTCGCTTGTTGGGCGGGTCGGCGATCCCTCGGAAATAGGGTTTGAACTGCACCATACCGGCACCGTTAAAGAGAAGAGATTCGTCGAGGCGGCCGGTGACATCGAATGGCACCAGAGAACCGGAAGGGAAGATGCTGTGTCCCTTCGATTCGAAGAATTTCAGATATTTCTGGCGCAGTTCACGGGCGGTCATTTTGAGGTCAAAGGGTACCCGGCGAGATTGGATATCCTTGAAAGACCGCGTAACTCGGGCTCCTTTTGACTCACTTTATAGCCGGCAGCGCGTGGGCACCGACTTTCGCAGCCGGGCTACGCGACTGGATTCCATAGCTCGAAGTCAACTTGGGATCCTTGCCGTAGACGCCTCCGGTTTCGGCCGTCGGAAGTGTCGGGGGTCGGGTAGGGCCGTCGGAGCAGAACCAGAAGTTACGAGCGAACCGGAACGTTTCCGGGGAGGTGCCCTCACCTATGTTTACGCCACCAGAGGCCCACGATGAGGCGCGATAGACGATCAGATTGTCTTCGAAGACTCCCTTTCTCGATGGCATGAACCCTTGTCCGCGAGTTTCCTGGAGGATTCGGATGGCCCACCGATCAGGATTGACGATCGTGTTGAAGCAGACGGTGGATCCGTCCACCCCAACGAAGGCAATCGGGGCAGCGCTTCCGACAAAGACGCAGCCCGCCACAAGAATATTCTTCGCCTCATAGCGGCCATTTGAGGGCATGGAAGCGACCGGCGGACGAAAGAAGTCGAGTCCCGTGCTGCCGCCGATGTTGACGCCGCGCTGCCCTGCATTTTCAAACCGACACGCACGGATGGTGATCTCGCTCGATCCGCCCTTGCTCTGAACTCCGTTGTCGCCTCCGGACCTGAAGGTGTTGTTGAGAATGGCCCCCCCGTGGCAACCAACCATATCGACCGCCGATCCGCCCCACCGCTCCACGACGCAATTCTCGACTCGGAAGTCGTCCAGTCCGGAAAGCTTGATCCCGTCATGGTTGCCCTTCGGCAGGTCGGAGATTTTGAGGTTTGTGAGGGCGATACCCTTGGATGGCTTATCCCGACTGCCGCCGTCATCGATGTTCAGCCCATTGGTGGCGGCTCCTTTGATGGAGATGGCGTCGATCCGTAGATGACTAACGGATGAGAACTGAACCCCGCTCGTGAATACGGGGGGATCGGCCGGCTTTTCGGCGGTTATGAGAATCGGCTTCTGGCGAGTGCCATGAATGTCCCGGAATTGACTCCCGGCATATTGCCCCGGCCGCAGCTTGATGATCGCTCCGGGTTTCGCTTGGGAAAGGGCTCGCGCCAGCTCGGCGCTTGTCGAGACGGTGACGGCTTGCAATGAATGGAGGGCGAGCAGGATCATGCGACTGATTCAGTATCCACTCGATTCCACAGAAATTGGGAAAAGGGTCGAGCGAAAACAAATTGACCGTCGATACGCCTTGGACGGAGAGCTTTGCCCTGCACCACCCATGAGAGCGGCCCGGCGCCCAAACGCTCCCTTAACATGGGTTTGGCGGGCGTTCGGCCAAGTTTTTTCGAAAAAACTCGCCGCCAGGGCGGTTCAGGTTCAAATCGGGGATTCGGAGGGCTCTCGCAGGGCAGCCCCAAAGAGTAATAGACGGGTGAAATGTGGAAAAAGACCCTCGAAAGTGGCCCCAGGCCTTGACAAACGAAAAGCAATCTGGGAATAATATTCCTCGCCGCGCCACTAAAGCGAGGCAGCACCTTGAAAGCTCGAATAGAGGAATACGATTGGTAAAGTGTTCACAAGGGACAGATAAATATCATGTCCCGTCAATCAGCGATGTTCGCGGAGCCACGCGAGTCGCTAAAAAATCGATGCGAATCTGCTGAGGTAACTCAGGTGACCGTATCGGGAAATCTCTGAAAGAGAATCCGAGCCCGCAAGGGATTGGAAAACAATATCTTCGGAGAGTTTGATCATGGCTCAGGACGAACGCTGGCGGCGTGCCTAAAACATGCAAGTCGAACGGGGGAGCAATCCCCAGTGGCGAACGGCGGAGTAATACATGAACAACGTGCCCTGAAGACCGGGATAGTCAGTGGAAACGCTGGGTAATACCGGATGTGGCCGTCTTGTGGCATCACGAGACGATTAAATGGTTTTTCGCTTCAGGAGCGGTTCATGGCCTATCAGGTAGTTGGTGAGGTAACGGCTCACCAAGCCTACGACGGGTAGCGGGTCTGAGAGGACGATCCGCTCGAGTGGGACTGAGACACGGCCCACACACCTACGGGTGGCAGCAGTTGGGAATCTTGCACAATGGGGGAAACCCTGATGCAGCGACGCCGCGTGGAGGACGAAGGATCTAGGTCTGTAAACTCCTTTTTCACGGAAAGACTTAGGACGGTACCGTGAGAATAAGCCCCGGCTAACTACGTGCCAGCAGCCGCGGTAAGACGTAGGGGGCGAGCGTTGTCCGGATTTACTGGGCGTAAAGAGCGCGTAGGCGGCTCGTTAAGTGTGAAGTGAAATCTCCAGGGCTCAACCCGGAAACTGCTTCGCATACTGGCGAGCTTGAGGAATGCAGAGGTAAGTAGAATTCCTGGTGTAGCGGTGAAATGCGTAGATATCAGGAGGAATACCGACGGCGAAGGCAGCTTACTGGGCATTATCTGACGCTGAGGCGCGAAAGCGTGGGTAGCAAACAGGATTAGATACCCTGGTAGTCCACGCCCTAAACGATGGATACTAGACGTAAGAGGTATCGACCCCTCTTGTGTCGCAGCTAACGCACTAAGTATCCCGCCTGGGGAGTACGGCCGCAAGGTTGAAACTCAAATGAATTGACGGGGACCCGCACAAGCGGTGGAGCATGTGGATTAATTCGATACTAACCGAAGAACCTTACCCAGACTTGACATCGACGGAAAGCCTTAGAAATAAGGCCCTCTCCCACAAGGAGACCAGAAGACACTTGTTGCATGGCTGTCGTCAGCTCGTGCCGTGAGGTGTACGGTTAAGTCCGCCAACGAGCGCAACCCTCGTTCTATGTTGCCAGCGAGTAAAGTCGGGAACTCATAGGAGACCGCCGGTGTAAGCCGGAGGAAGGTGAGGATGATGTCAAGTCAGCATGGCAGTTACACCTGGGGCTTCACACATGCTACAATGGGCGCAACAAAGGGCAGCAATACCGCGAGGTGGAGCAAATCCCAAAAATACGTCCTCAGTTCAGATTGTAGTCTGCAACTCGACTGCATGAAGGCGGAATCGCTAGTAAACGCAGGTCAGCTATACTGCGTTGAATACGTTCCCGGGTCTTGTACACACCGCCCGTCAAGTCACCCGAATTGTTTTCACCCGAAGTCCGTGGCCCAACCGCAAGGAGGGAGCGGCCGAAGGTGAGAGGGGTAAGGGGGACTAAGTCGTAACAAGGTACCCGTACCGGAAGGTGTGGGTGGATCACCTCCTTAAGGATAAGCACTCTTCGCTGCAATGCAGTGAAGACATATCCAGGTCGGTCACTAATCAATCGTACTCTTTCGAGCTTTGAAGGAAACCCCGTGTATAACGCACGGGGTTTTTTGCTTTGTGCCCGACCACGCCGTCAGGCTGGACGAGGGGAGGGGACTCATGGGTCGAATGGGACTTATGAAGCGCTCGAGTGAATGTGCCGCTCATTTTGCCGCCGCTCACTGGAATACGGGCGAATCTGCCAAAATAGACGCGTGCCATACGTCGTAACCGAATCTTGCATCGGCGTCAAAGACAAGTCATGCATGACCGTCTGCCCCGTAGACTGTATCTACGAGGGAGACGACATGGTATTCATCCATCCGGATGAGTGCATCGACTGCGGCCTTTGCGAACCCGAGTGCCCGGTGACCGCAATTTACGTCGACACCGATGTGCCTCCGGATTTGCGGCAGTACATCGAGATCAATGATAAGGAAAGCCGCCGCATTTCAGGCGGCGGCTAGATTCCTCGCTGCTATTCCGGATCGCAGCCGGGGTCGTGCGGCAAAGGCTGCACGAATGTCTGAGCTTGGTCGCCATTCGCGGCCGCGATTAACGTACATCCCTTCGAAGCCGACGTCGATCGGGTTACTCCGATCGTTACGACATTCTGACCCGCCGGCAAGGTACCTCCGCTGGGCAAGTTTGTGAAGAACGCGCCCGGCACCGACGTCAACGTGAAGTCGATGTCGACCGAAGCGACATGACCAGGGCTTCCCTCGATCGTGATGGTTGCGGGATCGCCGCATCCCAGGGGATTTGGTTCCACCGTGATTTTCCACGGAAAAACATATGGCTCTTGTGGCATGTGATTTATCTCTCCCAGTTCATGCAATACCGCAGGGTTTTGCATACTTCCGTTAAGAGTATTGGCACTCAAAGACCATTTCTTAATCAGAAAGCGCTTAAGCTAAGCGTTCTATTACGGGACGAATACTTGGTATTTCTGTGAGTGAGACAATAAGAGCCGCATTTAGGCTGGCTAAGGAGTCATTCCGCCCGTAAACCCTGAAAACAGGCTGGCCGGGCGTGATGGCATCCCCTACTTCCACGAGCACCTCGATGCCGACAGAGTGATCGATCTGATCTCCCTTGAAGCGTCGCCCTCCCCCCATCGCCGATACACTTTCACCGACTTTCCGGGCATTGACCTCTTGAACCCAGCCGCCCGTGCCTTCCCACATGACTTCCACCATCGAGGCAATTGGGATCACCGTATCGAGCGGCGTGCTCTCGATATCTGGGCCACCCTGGGCAAGCACAAAGTCCCGCCAGCACTTGAGGGCACGACCTGACTCGATCGCCTCCCGGGCCCGACCATAACCTGCCTGCGCGGAAGCGGAAATGCCGGTCAGGGTCAGTGCCTCTCCGGCCAGGCTGCAACAAAGGTCGGCGAAACGCCCCTCCTCACCTCTCAGAACCGCATCGGCCTCGAGCACCTCGATGCCATTACCAACCGTTCGGCCGAGAGGCTGGCTCATGTCCGTAATCGCAATGCTCGTCTTCATCCCGGCCGATTCGGCCGTTTCCTTGAGATTCGCTGCCAGTTTCCTGGCCGATTCCAAGTCCGGCATGAAGGCGCCGCTGCCGCACTTCACATCGAGAACCAGATGATCGGCTCCGGCCGCAATCTTCTTACTCAGAATCGAGGCCACGATCAAGGGCATCGACCCGACGGTGGCGGTCGTATCGCGCAAGGCATACAGGGTCTTATCCGCCGGTGCCAAATCCGCGGATTGACCAGTAATCGCAAAGCCGATTCGAGCGGCTTGGGCGATCAGTTCCTCAATGCTCAAATCCGTCCTGAAGCCGGGGATACTCTCCAGCTTGTCGATCGTTCCGCCCGTGATGCCCAAACCGCGGCCGCTCATCTTGACGGTTGTGATCCCGCAGGCCGCCAAAACTGGCAGCACGACCAACGTCGTCTTATCTCCAACACCTCCGGTCGAGTGCTTATCCAACCACGGCCGCGGCAAGGAGCTCAGGTTCAGTCGTCTGCCGCTCTCGGCCATCGCGAGAGTGAGCCCAAGAGTTTCTTCCTGATCCAATCCATGGATGTAGGCGGCCATGAGCCACGCCGAAAGCTGATAGTCGGCCGCCTCCTGCTTGCCCGCCGCTGCTTGCGCAAGGAACTGCAGTTCTTCCCGGGAGTGCCTTTTTCCATCGCGCTTCTTCGCGATCACGTCTTGAATGGTCATGCGGTCTCCTAAGGATAGCCGCTGGCAATCGAAGGATATTCGGAGGAGCCTTCTTACAAACGATGCCTAAGGCCCACCCGCATTGAACCCACGCTTCATAATTAGGGGGAATGGAAACCGCACAGAAGACTTGGCGTGAAAAGGTCGGCTTGGCCGAAATGTTGAAAGGGGGCGTCATCATGGACGTCGTTAACCCTGAACAGGCGAAGATCGCCGAGGACGCTGGCGCCGTGGCCGTCATGGCCTTGGAGCGTGTTCCGGCCGACATCCGCCGTGATGGCGGCGTTTCCCGAATGAGCGACCCAGAAATGATCTTGGGCATTCAGGATGTCGTCGACATTCCGGTCATGGCGAAATGCCGCATTGGGCACTTTGTCGAAGCCGAGATTCTTCAAGCGCTCGAAGTTGACTTTGTCGATGAGAGCGAAGTTCTCACGCCCGCCGACCACGAGAATCACGTCGACAAACATGCGTTTACCGTCCCGTTTGTCTGCGGAGCCCGTAACCTTGGCGAAGCTTTACGCCGTTGCGCCGAGGGCGCGGCGATGATTCGAACCAAGGGTGAAGCTGGCACGGGTGATGTCATCGAAGCCGTGCGCCATATGCGAACCATCATGTCCGAGATCCGTGCCGTCACCGGCGCCCGCGAAGATGAGCTCTACGTTTGGGCCAAGAATCTGCAGGCACCCTTCGAACTCGTTCGCGAAGTGCATCGCCTGGGCCGGCTTCCAGTTCCGAACTTCTCCGCCGGTGGAATCGCCACTCCCGCGGATGCGGCGCTGATGATGAAACTCGGGGCCGAAACTGTGTTCGTAGGCTCGGGAATCTTCAAGTCGGGCGACCCCGCTCGGCGTGCGAAGGCCATCGTCGAGTCAGTCCTGTTTTATCAGGACGCGAAAAAGCTCGCTGAAATCAGCCGACATTTGGGCGAAGCTATGGTAGGTATCAACTGCTCCACATTGCCCGAAAATGAGCAACTTGCCGTTCGCGGTTGGTAGTTCTGATACATTTACCAGCGCTGAGAAACCACTTAAACTCCGACCATTCCAAGTAAGGATTTGGGTGGATGAGCTTGTATTCTGAAAACGGCAGCGAGACGACGAACCCAAAGCGGGCCATGGAAGGTCACGTCTTTAGATTGGGGTTTTTTGATTGGAACTTGGCGGAAGATTCGCTCTTCTGGGATGCGATGTCCTATTCCATCTTTGGAATGAATCGCACATCCGCAACGCCCTCTGAAATTTGGCGCAGCGCGATTCATGTTGTTGATAGCGCCCGCATCAACACCCAGATTGCGGAGGCGCTCAACTCGGGCGACCTCCTATGCCTCGATTACCGCGTCGTTCGAGCTGATGGCTCGATTGGGCGCGTTCTAACTCGGGGCCGAATCCTCCGCGACGAGACGGGTAAAGCCGTTCGCGTCTACGGGGGCAACTGCGATGCCGACGGTTTCGCCGGCGAAGCCGCTCAACTGGCCGAGAAGAACATTCAGCTCGAAAAGCGCCAACGCGAACTGGGGCAAGCCTATGAGCGCATGCGCCAGTTGACGACCTGCGATCCGCTCACGAGCCTCCTTAATCGAACCGAATTCCAGCGGATGATGCGTGAAGTCGTCCTCGCCGCCCGCGGATTTGAACCGGTACAGCTGCTCATCGTCAATCTCGACGACTTCAAGGCGATCAATGACTCGCTCGGTCAGCGTCACGGCGATACTCTGCTCCAGCAAGCCGCGAAAAGATTCTCGACCGTCGTCGGATGGCGCGACCGACTCGCTCGCCTCAATGCCGATGAGTTTGCTATCCTCGTGGGCCAGCCGGCGGACCGAACCGCGGCGGAGTTAGCTGAAGCCCTGCAGCAATCTCTGGAAGAGCCCTTCACCCTCGACGGCCGAACGCACTTTGTCACCTCCACCGTCGGAGTCACGGTCGGAACGATCTCTGACGAGCTATCCGACGAAGATTTGCTACGTCAGGCAGATATTGCAGTGCGATTCGCAAAAGCCGAAGGCAAAAACCGCATCAAGCACTACACGTCCGAGCTCGGCGACGCGGTTGCCCGAAAGAAGAAGCTCGAGCGAGACCTCAAGGTCGCCCTTGATGAGGGCCAGCTTTTCGCGGTCTATCAGCCGATTATCGATTTGAACTCCGGAAATCTGACGGGACTGGAGGCACTTGCTCGATGGCAGCATCCGGAGAGGGGCCTCATTTCGCCCGCCGACTTTATCCCGATCGCCGAAGAGTCCGGCCTCATCATTCCTCTGGGTGAGTGGGTCCTTCGCGAAGCCTGCCGACAGCTCAAGGATTGGATGGACCGTTTCGGATCCAACCACCTGTACGTCACCGTGAACGTGTCCGGAAGTCAACTCTTAAGGGGAGATTTTGAACGGACCGTTTACGATGCCCTGGAGTTCTCCGGGTTGAACGCGGAAAACCTAAAGCTCGAAGTCACAGAGACTTTGATGGTCACGGGTTCTACCCAATCAGTCCAGGCTCTACAGCGCCTTCGCCAAGCGGGAGTGCGAGTTGCCTTGGACGACTTCGGCACGGGCTACTCGTCCATCGGAGCCTTGCGCTATCTGCCGATCGATACGCTTAAGCTAGATCGGAGCTTCTCCCAGCTTGCCGGAACGGACGGAGACGTCTCCATCGTCCGCGCCATCTTGCTGATTGCGGAAGCTTTGGACGTCGACATCGTCGCCGAAGGCATCGAAAGTCGGGAGCAGATGCTCCACCTCAAAATGCTCGGCTGCGAGCATGGACAAGGGTTCTTGTTCTCGCGGCCGCTTACCGTACAGCAGATCGAGGATCTGCTGTACGCCGGTCGTCCGCTTTTTGAGCTTCCTGCCGCCGCCTAGCCGTCTTTCATCCGCTTGTACTGTCCGCGCCCGATCGCCTCATCGTCGATCGTCAGCACGCGGACCGTATTCGGGGGCACGGAAACGTGCAGTGTCCCGGCCTGAATCCGCACGGAGTAATCCGAAAGCTGGTCGCGCATGAGCGTGAAGCCCATAAGCGTGGGATCGGGGATCACCATCGACTCCTCGATCGCCTTGGATGTCGGGTTAGCGACTACGATCGTGCATTCCAGCGGCCGCTCCGTTGTTCGAAGGAAACCCAGAAGCTGATCGGTTACCAGCGATCGATAGTCACCGATCCTGAGCGCCCGAACTTTGCGGCGCATCTCGGTCAACTTCTTCGTCCAGGCAAGGTCTTTGTTGGAATCCACGACGCGCTCCCACTTCATTGGCCCACGTTGGCGAGGATCGTCACCGCCCGTCATTGCGACCTCGTCGCCGTAATAGATGACGGGTGCCCCAGGGACCGTGAACTGGAGAGCCTGTGCGAAATGTCTTTGCAGCTCGTTTGGCAGCGCGGTGGCCAGGCGCGGGGTGTCATGGTTGCCTAGCACGATCCACGACCGAAGCGTCGGCTCGATCCCGCAGTCGGCGACTAGTTGATCGAGCGAAAGTCCGGCTTGGCGAGGCGTCAACTGTCCCGACGAAATGCCTAGGATGAGTCGGCCCATGAAAACGCTCAGGAGACCATCCATCGCATCCGTCCAACGTGATGGGTAGTTCCAGACTTCACCAATAATCAGGCTGCCTTTTTGATGCCGATGGGCGGCATCGGTGAGTTCTTTCAAGTAGTCGAGCCCAATCTCATGAGCAACATCGAGCCTCCAACCATCGGCTCCGGCGTCTAGCCATTTGGCAACGATTGAATTGTTGTCGTTCCAAAGATAATCCCGTGCAGCTTTGTTCTCGAGCTTGACTTCAGGGAGATTCGGAACGCCCGCCCAGGCCCGGTAGCCGGTCGGATACTCGGTGCCGAACATGAACCAGTCGCGTCGAGCCGAGGCCTTATTGGTGAAAGCCTCTTGGAACATCGGGTTCGCTTTTCCTAGGTGATTGAAGACGCCATCGAGCATGAGATGCATCTTCTTGGCGTGGACATCGGATGCCAGCCCTTTGAAGTCGGCTTCCGTCCCGAAGGCGGGGTCCACCTTGCCCCAATCGGTGGCGTCGTATTTGTGATTGGTGAGCGCCTCGTGAATGGGGTTCAGATACAGCACGTCGGCGAGGCTCGCGACATGGTCGAGCTTGCTTCTCAGACTTGGGAGGTCGCCGCCCCAGAAGTCGAGCTCATGGCTCCAGACGCCGATGTCGGGGAGGTTCGTGCCCCCCACGGGCTCGGTCGTCCAGGGCATAAGCCGGCGAGGCTTGCCGTAAAGATGTTTCTTGGCTTCGAGGTTTGCGGAGGGAGCAAAGCGATCGACGAAGACCTGATAGACGACAGGCCCGATTCGCCAGTCGGCGTCTCGGGCCTGCATCGTCGCGATTCGATCCATGGGCGTAGTCGGTATCAAGGCCGCGACCAAAAGAGGCAAAATCATTTCTTAGGAGGCGGACCACCCTGGCCGCCGAGCACGTCGCTGGCCTTGACGCCAGTTTCGGCTTCGATCTCGGCGTACTTTTTATCCTTGTCCTGCTGGTTCATCGGACTGCTGGCGATCGCACGAATTTTGTTCTCCGGAGACATCTTGTCGATTGCCGCCTTGGCGTCGTCGTTGGACATGCCCTCAGTTACTGCATCAGGTCCACGGCAGCCGACAAGCAGCGCGGAGAACAACAATCCACTAATCAAAAGACGGAACTTCATATCTCGATATCCTTCGCAAAGAAAGGGGGCGAACCTCGTCGAGGTTCGCCCCAGAGTGCTCTTACTGGTTGTCCGGGCTGGCGAAGTTGGTTCCCCACCAGTTGTAGGCCTTACCGTTCTGCTCGGGGTGCGGAGCACCGCCCGACCAGGAGGCGTTGTAGGGGCAGGAGCCGCCCTCGCCGCCGCACCAGGTGTCGTTGTACTTCAGGTTGCCCTTGCCGTCCACGTTCGGGAGAAGCTGGGTTAGCTTGTAGTACTTGGCGTGGCTGTCCATGTGGCCCGCGTTGCTGCCACCGGCGAAGTATCCGGTGCGAACGCCCCAGAATCCTTCAAGACCGGCTTGGTTGCCCGGCCATGTGGCACCGGACGGCGGGAAGTCGATCCAGACGACAACTTTGGCGACATTCACGAAGGTCATGCCCTCTGCGCCGACGCCTTCCGTGCCCTGACCGCCGGGGCTGCCCGATGTGGTGTTCGGGGCCGGAGCAAAATAGCCGTAAAGGCCGGTGCACTGACCGCCCTGATAGCCGAAAATATTCGGATTCAGGCGATAGTCCATTGCCGGATAGATGTCGTCAAAGTAATTGGCCGCTCCACGGGTGGAAGCTCCAAGACCAACACATCCATCGTTCGGATCGAGAATGTAGTTGCCGAAGCCATTCTCAGCCTTCTGTCGTTGAACGGAACCCTTCTTGCTGAGGCTAGCCGGGCTCTTGAAAATGTCCTTGTTCTTGGTGTAAGCGACGATGCGCGCACCGAAAACGTAGTCCTCTTGCCAGTTGGTATGAGGGATCAAATCATCAGCGTCGGCGGCGTAAAGGAACGTCGCAGTCATGTTCTGCTTCAGATTGGAAATGTCGGAGGTCTTCTTGGCGGCGAGCTTAGCTTGCGCAAATACCGGGAAGAGAATGGCGGCGAGGATCGCGATGATGGCGATGACGACGAGGAGTTCGATGAGCGTAAAGCCACGGACTTTTTTCATATGTGTGCTCCTGAGAGAGGGATAGGCTTCGCGGTCAAGCGATGCCCGCGATTCATGATCGAGCCAAGCACACCGAACCGGAGTCGATCGTCGACAGCGGATGCGGTGATCTGGGAGTCAGTCGAAACGCGGAGAAGATCGCCCTCATGGAATCTTCCGAAAACCGCGGCATGGGAGACGGCGACAAGATGGGCCTCGGACCTAATCGGCCCGGCAAACTGCATCGTTGCGAAGTACACCGTCATTGGTTACCCTTCTGTGGCTCTATCTCGTGTTCGCGATCACTGGACGTGAATACGTATTCACGAGATTGATTGCATGATAACACAACTTTCACAGAAAACCCAGTTTTTTCTATAAAAATGTGTGTCGTCGTTTGGGTGGACACCGGACTGGGAACCTGAGCACCGCTTTCGGCATTTCGCCTAAAGATTGCAAACTTTGCAAAGAGTTGTGTTATAGTGCATACGTATTCATGAGGCTGACTCAGTCTGATATCGCACGTATAGCCAACGTTTCTCAAGCGACCGTATCGCGGGTCGTGGCGGGCGACACAAGGGTCGAACCGACCGTGGCCGAGGCCGTGCGTAAGGTCATGCACGAGTACGACTACCGGCCCGATGAGCGGGCTCGATCCCTGCGCGGCAAAGGCTCCGGCATGATCGGTTTGGTCGTACGCCGGCCCTCGAATGGTCTTTCCGAAGATCCATTCTTCGCGACTCTCGTCTCGCACATTCTCGACTACCTCGTCGGTACGCCCTATCACCTTTGCCTCGACGTCGTTCCAACCCTGCAATCTCAGCAGGCGATCTACGACGAAATGCTAAGAACTAGACGGGTGGACGGGCTGATTCTGGTCGAATCGGAGACTAGAGATCGCCGCATTCACAAGCTCCAAGCCGATCGCTTCCCTTTCGTATTGATCGGCAACTTCGTTGGATCGGACGACGATGCGGGCGATGTGCTCTCTGTCGACAACGATAATGTTCTCGCCGCACAAATGGCGACGCGTCACCTTCTCGACAGCGGCTATCGCCGCGTGGGAATTCTTGGCGGCCCTCCCGGGATCACAGTGAGTGAAGATCGAATTTCCGGCTATCAGCAGGCTATCGCCGGTCGACAACGCGAGGAACTTGTTTGGCATAGCGAGTTCGGCTATGAAGCGGCGCGATTCGCGGCTCGGAGCATCCTTTCTTCTCGAGAAAGGCCCGACGCTCTCGTCGTGCTCGATGACTTTATGGCCATGGGCGTCACCCATGCCGCTCGCGATTTGGAGATTCCGATTCCTGAAAGCTTGGGCGTAGTAGGATTCAACGATAGCGTTCTGTGCAACCTGATAAGCGGCGGCTTGACTTCTGTTAGTTTGAATATTCCGAAGATCGTCGGATCGGCTTGCGGAATGCTGTTGAAGGTTGTCGAAGGCAACCCCGTCCTCGGCCCTCGTCAAGTCACGATTCCCTGCGAACTCACGGTTCGCGGTTCATCCTTGCGTGAGGTGCCTACCCGAGTATGATTTCAGCCCTTCTTGCCTTGAGCCTGTGTCAAACGAACGTATCTCACACGTTCGTCTATGACGCGCCCGGAGAATTGCAATCCGTCCACGTCGCGGGAACTTTCAATAACTGGAGCAACTCCGCGGACCCCATGAAATTGGAAGGAACGCGGCAGTGGAGACTCACGAAAGCCCTCCCCGCCGGAATGCATCAGTACAAGTTCGTGCTGAACGGGTCGACCTGGATTACGGATCCTCGTTCGAAGAAGGATGTTGACGACGGTAACGGCAACACCAACTCCGAACTGAATCTCCTGACCGCCGAGATGCGCGAGCCGGCGAGCCGAACTGATAACAAGGTCGGTCCCCTGACCCATCGCGCCAACGAGTATCCGTTTGTAAGTTACGATCGCGGTCAGTTGACCTTGCGACTCCAGGCGAGAGCGAATGATCTGAAATCGGCTGGGGTGACGCTCGGAAGCAAGACCTACCCGATGACCCGCGTGCCCGACAATGATCTTCACGAGTGGTATCAGGTTACGGTCCCATGGGTGACGGGGAAAGAGGCGAGCTACTCATTTCATGCAGTTTCGGGGCCATTCCGATACAAAACAGGTGAGAAATACAAGCTCAACGGTGCTCGTGTGCGACCGGCCGATGTTCCCGCCTGGCCAGAAACCACGGTTCTGTATCAGATATTCCCGGAGCGTTTCGCCAACGGCGACAAGAGCAACGATCCCGCCAATGTGATCCCATGGGACGGAACGCCGACCTACGCTAACTTCATGGGTGGAGACGTCGCCGGTGTATCCCAAAAGATTCCGTATCTGAAGAATCTCGGGGTGGGTGGTGTCTACTTCAATCCGATCTTTAAATCTCCCTCCAACCACGGCTATGAAACCAGCGATTTCCTGATGGTGGAGCC
>JBKJIP010000319.1:0-6879 GCA_046598515.1 Fimbriimonadaceae bacterium
TCCGAATCTCCTAGGCGAGAGCTGGTCAGCACAACACACGAGGGCGTGTGTCGTGAACAGATCGTACAGGTGTTCGACCAATCCGTCAACTTTGCGGCCCTCCGGGTTCCACGGGCAAGCCCAGACTCCTGAAGCGGTACGGGGGTTGCATAGAGACCCTTGTTCACACCATACGCCCACGTATGGTGTGACGACCAGCTATCAGGCGAGTCCTGACTCCGGAAGGTCGGCCTCGCCACCCCGATGGCGGGCGGCGCGGGCATTCGTATGACAAAGTCATGCATTGTCGACATCCTCCCCCCTGGTACCCTGAAGTCTCAGAGGCGAGAAAATGACAGAAGTGATCATGCCCAAGATGGGCGACGGAATGGAAGAGGGCACCCTCCTCGAATGGCTCAAGAAAGACGGTGACACCGTCAAGTCCGGTGAAATCATCGGCACGATTCAGACGGACAAGGCCACGCTCGAACTCGAAGCGCCCGGCACCGGCAAGCTGACCGGCTTCCTGATTCAGGGCGGCGAGACCGTGCCCGTGGGCAAACCGATCGCCCTAATCCTCAAAGAAGGCGAGAGCGCTCCCGCCGGTTGGGGAGGCGGATCCGCCGCGCCGGTGGAAACGCCAAAAGAAGGGGCCCCCAAGGGTGAAGCCCCCCGAGAGGAAACCCCCAAGGCAGAAACTCCCAAAGCGGAACCCCTGAAGGCCGAGGAGCCCAAGGTCGAGGTTCGCCAAGGCCGCGTGAAAGCCAGTCCGCTCGCCAAGCGCGTCGCAAAGGAACTTGGTATCGATCTCGCCGCCGTAACCGGCTCCGGCCCCGGCGGCCGTATTGTGGAAAAGGATGTTCGTAGCGCTAAGCCCGCCGGCATGCAGCCCGCCGCAGTCGCCGCTGCGACCCCTGCCGCCGCCGACACCAAGGTCAGTCTCAACCGCCTCCGCCAAATCACGGCTCAGCGAACCACGCAATCGAAGACGCAAGTTCCCCACTTCTATGTCACCGTCGAGGTCGACGTCGAAGCGATCATGGCTATTCGAGCCCAGTTCGAGGCAGAAGGGGCCGGCAAGGTCACGGTTAACGATTTCATCGTGAAGGCCTGTGCTCAGGCCCTGCGCGATATGCCGCAGGTCAACTCTTCTTATGAAGGCGACCATCTCATTCAGCACGGTGCCGTGAATATCGGTATGGCCGTTGCCCTCGAAGATGGGCTTACTGTGCCCGTCATCAATAACGCGGACATCCTTTCGTTGCGCCAGATCGGCGCGGCGGCCAGGGACCTTGCGACCCGCGCCAGAGACAACAAGCTACAGCTCAACGAACTCAGCGGAAGCACCTTCAGCATCTCAAATATGGGAATGCTAAACGTCGATGTCTTCGCCGCGATCATCAACACCCCGAATGCGGGCATCCTCGCCGTCGGCACGGCGCGCAAGCAGGTTGTGGTCGGTGCAAACGACTCCTTGGAGATTCGGCAGCGGATGAACATCACGGGCTCGTTCGATCACCGCGTCGTCGATGGCGCCGTCGGCGCGAAGTTCGTCAATGTGATTCGAGACTATCTCGAGCATCCGACGCGACTTTTGAGTTAGCCGTTTCTGACCGGAGGGCGATCGTGACTCCGACAATAACGATCCCCCCCCCGACCAAACTGCCTGCCGCCAGTGCCTCGTCTCGCACAATCGAACCCAAGATCACAGCGATGATAGGGACCACCACGCCGACGAAGGCGGCCGTCGTCGCCCTCCATCGGGTTATGAGCCATGCAAAGAGGCCAAACGCGACCACCGAGCCCATCACCGCGAGATAGATCACCGGGAAGACTTCTTTGAAGCCCGTGGGAATCGGTCGGGGCTCACCTTTCACCAAGCTGATCAGGAGCACGCAGACGAATCCGACGACTACGCCAACCGCGTTCGTGGCGATTGCATCTTGCTTCGGCCCGCGTTGCAGAAAAATGCCCGCCGACGCCGCCGATACCGCGGCGAGAAAAATCGCGAGCATGCCTGCCGTTGACCCGCCCCTCACCAGTTCCCCCCAAAACACGATGGCCACGCCGCAGAAGGCCAGTAACCCAGCTCCAAGCCGCGTCGCATTCAAAGACTCCATCCTGAATGCGCGGGCCACGAGCATCGACACGACCGGACAAACTGCGAAGAACACCGCCGCGAGTCCGGATGGTACAACCAACTCGCCCCAATAGAGTAGCGGCATACTGACCCCGAACTCAAGCAGTCCGAAAAGAAACGCCGCGGTCAGAGCCGGCCCCTTCGGCCACCTCTGGCCGCGCAAGAGGACCAGTCCGTTGAGAATAAGCGCGGCAAGAAAGAACCGGATCGTGCACGCCCACATCGGCGGCAGGGTGTCATTCCCGATCCGGATGGCGAGGAACGTGCTGCCCCAAATCAAGGCACACGAAACGAAGGCGGCGAGGGGTAAGGATGTCGCCTTCACCCATAGAGTTTACTTTTCGGGGCGAACTTTGGATGAAGCGGCATCTCGCCACAACTTCTGAGGCGGCAGGGCGGGACGGGAAAACGCCCGCTTGAGCCAGCTCTGCTGCGACCAGCCCCAGACAGCTTCGAAAACCTCGCGGTTGTACACGGCGGCGTCTCTCTCCTTTTGCAGTTCCACTTCCAGTTCCTCGATGCGATCCGTCGTTTCCTCGAGCGAATCGAGGACGGCATCAATCTGCTCGGTGAGTTGCAGGATTTGGCCCTTGACGTCTTCGACGGCGGTGCCTTCCAGGGCGGTCTTGATGTTGCCGAGGCCCTTCCGGATGGATGCGTATCCCTTCCGGATGCCTCCCCAGATGGTAGGGGTTTGCCGAACGACTTCGACGGCGGTTCCGATTGCTAAGTTGGCCATATGTGCGTGCTCATCTTTACATACGGTCGAGGGTTGCGTGAAGTGGGACCTAGCCCCAATCGAACATGGCCGAAATCAAGCGCTCAACCAGGCAACATTCGGCCCTCACCCTGAGATTTCTGCCTGCACGTACCGAAAACAGTGATGGAAACCTGTTTAGGGAACGCCGAATGGGGAACAAATCACGTATCAAATCAGGCGAGCGAGCCGTCGCAATCAGCACGGCAAGTCTCATCACGGGCATCGAGGTCCACACTCTTCGTTATTGGGAGCGTGAGTTCGCCGATTTCCTGAACCCCGAACGGACGGCCGGTGGCCAGCGCCGTTATGGCCCTCAGGACATCCAAACTCTCTTCCTAATCAAACGACTTCTCCGGGACGAGATGTTCAGCATCGCCGGCGCTAGAAAACACCTTCTGAACCAACAGGAGTACCGCCGAGCGGCATAGTCTTTAGCTAGTTTTGAGAACGGTCGAAATTGATTGACGCAATCGCGGATATCTGCCCTATAATGCAAGATGTCGATCGCGAAAGCGAACGACGGGAATGATATGCGCGGAGCGCTTTGCTCCGAACGAGGCCGCCAGCAACTGGGCGGCCTTCGCAAATTAGGGCAAAGGGTATTCTGGGACGATTCCACACGACACGTCCCTGATCTTCACTATCGCAGCAGGGCTCGGACTCGCATTTGGATTCGGACTGCTGGCCACAAAACTCCGCCTGCCGCTTCTGTTGGGCTACTTGGTAGCGGGCATGGCGATCGGACCTTTTACGCCCGGCTTTATAGCCGATGCCGGCATCGCCCAGCAACTCTCGGAAATCGGCGTAAGCCTCCTCATGTTCGGGGTGGGACTTCATTTCTCGATCAAGGATCTGTGGGCCGTTCGCAAGATCGCGATACCGGGTGCTCTTACGCGAATCATCGTTGCGACCGCCCTTGGCGCGCTCTTGGGCCGTTACTTCGGGTGGACTTGGGGCGCGGGAATTGTTTTTGGACTTTGTCTTTCCGTAGCCAGCACCGTCGTGCTCCTGCGTGCCCTCAAAGAGCGCGACCTTGTGGAGACCGTAAACGGGCGCATCGCCGTGGGATGGCTGATCGTCGAGGATCTGGTCACCGTTCTGGCGTTGGTCGCCCTACCTGCACTGGCCACAACCCTGGGCGGTGAGCCCCCTAAGGAACAAACGGGCGGAGTTGCCATCACGCTTGTGATGACCCTCACCAAGGTCTCCGTGTTCGTCGCCGCGATGCTAGTCTTCGGCAAAAAGCTAATTCCGAGGATTCTCGGTCGCGTCGCCCGTACCGGCAATCGAGAACTCTTCACGCTGGGCACCGTGGCGGTGGCTCTTGGGGTGGCGTTCGGTGCTTCGGCCCTTTTTGGGGTCTCCCCCGCGCTCGGCGCATTCTTCGCGGGCGTGGTCATCAGTGAGTCGGACTTGTCTCACCAGGCCGGGGCGGAAATGCTCCCTCTTCAGGAAGTCTTCACGGTTTTGTTCTTTGTGTCGGTCGGTATGATGTTCAACCCCAAGGTTCTGTATCAGCATCCGATGCACGTTTTGCTGGCTCTTTTCGTGGTTATGGTTTGCAAATCGTTGATCACGGCCGCGATCGTTCTCGTTTTTCGCTATCCGGTCGGAACGGCACTCAGAATCTCAGCCGGCCTCGCTCAAATCGGTGAGTTCAGCTTTATCTTGCTCGCCGTTGGAATTTCGCTTAAAATCGTCCCCGCTCCTGCGCTCAGCATCGTCCTCGCGGCCTCCATCCTGTCGATCGCGCTTAATCCCTGGGTTTTCCGCACTATCGCCCCAATTGAGCAATTTCTGAAAAAGCGCCCTCGCGTACTAGCTCTCCTCGAAAGGCCGGATGTTGAAGCTCCTGACGCTGGCAACTTCGAAGAGGAAATGAGCGACCATGTCGTTATGATCGGATTCGGGCGAGTCGGTGGAACCGTAGCGAAGGCACTCGAACATGAGGGGATTCCCTATATCGTCGTTGATCAGGACCGATTGATCATCGATGAGCTGAAGCAACGGGGGGTTCCTACGGTTTTCGGCGACGCCGCTCGACCGGGCATCCTCGATCACGCGGGATTACGGCAAGCTCGACTCCTTTTGGTCGCCACTCCCGCCCGGTCGCATGCTCGGGAGATTATCGAGTACGCCCACCAAGTGAATCCTGATATCGTGATCTGTGTTCGAACGCACACCTACGCTGACGTGAAGTACTTCGAGGAACTCGGCATCCAGCGGATCGTGATGGGCGAGATGGAACTGGCGCTGGAGATGGCACACCACACGCTGCTCTCCTACGGACGCGATGAGGAGCATACGGAAGACTTGCTCGAACTCCTCCGCGACGAAGGATTGCACTCACCTACTGTGGCGACCCATGCGTCGACGGCTCGCGAAGACAGCCCAACTCCACCCGGTTAAGCTCAGGACCGGTATTCTCGGGCGACGATGCTCGCTTTCATCGTCGGAATCCCAATCGCCATGCATGCCAACCATATGCGCGTCGAATATCTCGACCGTCCCCTCGCCGTCAACTCTCTCCAGCCTCGATTCTCTTGGTGGGTCGACGATCCAAGCGATGGCGCGAAGCAATCCGCCTATCGGATCGAAGTTCAAAAGGCCGATGGCAGTATTGCTTGGGACAGCGGCCGTCGCGAAGAGAGCATCCAAAATCAAATCGAGAGCGGTAAGCTCGCCCCGGAAACCGACTACCGGTGGCGCGTCAAGCTTTGGAATGGCGAAGGAACCGAAGGCGAATGGTCTGACTTAGAGACCTTCTCCACCCGTCTCGATCGCTGGTCCGCCAAGTGGATCGGGTTCGGCATGCCGCCGATCACCCCCCAAGCCTCCCACAATGGCTACCACGCCGAAATCACGAAAAACCAGAACGATCAGAAATGGGTTGAAATCGATCTTGGCGCGGCCGTGCCCATCGACAAGGTGGTTCTTCACCCCGCCCAGCCTTTTGATTTCACGCCCGATACCCGGGGGCTCATGTTCCCGCTCGACTTCCGAATCGAAGTCGATGGCAAAACGGTCCTGGAGCGAAAAGACGAGCCGATGCCGACGGCGGCCGTAACGCTCGCCATCCCACCAACTACGGGCCAAAAGATTCGACTCGTCTGCACCCGCCTTCGGGCCCGCGAAACCGACAACTATGGCCTCGCTCTCGCCGAGATGCAGGTCGGAAACGGCGAAGAGATTCTCTCCACCGGTAAGAAGGCGACGGCTAAGGACTCGCTCGAGAACCGGGACTGGAAACTCAGCTTTCTGACCAACGGCGACCTTCGGTCGCATCCGATTCGCGGCCTCGATTCGCTTCCCGCCGTTCACCTTCGGCAGGAGTTTCGAACCCCGAAGCCCATTGCCAGCGCTCGACTCTACGCGACTGCCCTCGGTGCCTACGAGGCTTACATCAACGGCAAGCGAGTCGGCGATCAGATTCTCGCGCCGGAGTGGACCGACTATCACACCCGCGTTCAGTATCAAGCCTACGACGTTACCGAACTCGTCCGCGAGGGCGAAAACGCGATCGGCGCGATTCTGGGCGACGGCTGGTACGCCGGCCGCCTCGGAATGGCGCAAAGCCTGGATCCCCGTGGCTTCCCGCGCGCAGTTTATGGCCGCCAGACGTTCTTCAGCGCCGAACTCCGAATCAGGTATGCGGATGGCACAACCAAGGTGGTAATGACTGATTCGGACTGGAAGACCACCCAAAACGGCCCCGTTCGCCGATCAGACCTTCTCGACGGCGAGCTTTACGATGCGAACATGCAGCTTCCGGGATGGGATAAGTCGGGCTACCACGAGAGCGGCTGGGCTTCTCCGATGGTCGTTGCCCCCGAGCCGAACCCCTTGGTCGTGCCTCAAACCAATGAGCCGATCCGAATCACCAAGCGGCTCAAACCTCAAAGTAGAACCGAGCCGAAGCCAGGCCAGCAAGTATTCGAAATGGGCCAGAACATGGTCGGCAATGCCCGTATTCGCATAACCGCCCCTCAAGGCACGCGAG
>JBKJIP010000328.1:0-6320 GCA_046598515.1 Fimbriimonadaceae bacterium
CTTTGCGATGGCGGCTCCTTTAAGTGCCCGTTCCGCATTACGATTGCGTTCGAGCGAGAACGCGACCGCCCTGCTGAATCCACCCCGCTCGGCTTCTGGTAATGAGGCACCTAACGCATCTTTTCCCGGGCCGGGACCGGTCTGACCTTCTGCCGCCCCCATGCCAATATCGAACCCACGACGCCCGGAAGCGTCTGGTTCTCGATTGCGAAGTTCAGTTGCCAAAGGATCGACTTTAGATAGAAGTTCACCCCTCGCGGCAAAATAGTTAGGAGTCGGCCGCGCAACCCGAATAGCGTCAATCTCCAGTGTCCGTGAATTCGGGGCCTCATACGGCACAAATCTCGAAGCAATATGAGCCGGGCTGTCGGGGGCACCGGTGTTGAATCCGTTATGCCGATACCAAAGGAACGTACCGTCCTTCATTTGCGAGTGGAGGATGTTTCCACCCCCGGGAACGATCCGTTTGAAATCGCTCCAGCCTTCGCTCACCAGCGAAGGTCCAACAAAGCTTTCGGACCCCAATTCTGCTCCATCATGCCGATACCACAACATCTTTCCGTCCGGCTGCACTGCATAGATGAAGGCGGGAGTCGCCGTTTTGGCGACCGGGAAAGTTCCGATAAACTGCTCGCGAACCGTACCGTAATCACGAAGCCGACGGAGCTGGGCCGCTAGCGTCCACATCACATCCGTCCCATGTGCCCGCTCAAGCTCTTCTTCTGCGTACGTCGGGCTAGCTAAAAACACTCCTGGAACCGTACACATCTCATCGTTTTGCTTCGCGGGGTACGTGTACGTGTAAACGTGTTTAATCTCTCTTGCGATGGAGTCGGTAGTGAATTCTGCGAAGTGGCAAACCATGTCTGTCGGATACTTGTCCGGAACAAACCATGCGCGCACCCGGCTAAGCACGTTTTCCGGCAGGGTTTCCGGGGTTCCACCGATCGAGTCCCAGCCGGGACGAACGGTGAGGAAGGCCACGTGCTTATTGATCACCGCTTCAAACTGCTGCTTGACCCAAGCCTTGTCGCCTTCTGCGGCCGCCTCCATAGCAGTCATCCACGTGACCAAGGCAAGCGCGTAATACTCCAAGGCTGGCTGGGACTTGAACTCGGGGTCTAAGAGCTTGTCCTGTGGCATTGCCGTGTCCTGCCAGGCGTGAGGCTTTGTCACAAGGTCGCTCCATAGCCAGAGATCGGAGTCCGTCCGCATCTCTTCGGCGATGAACTGGGCATCGAGCGCAAGGACCGTCTTTTCCCCCTTCGTCGGATTAGTGAGAGCCAGCTTGTTGAGAATTGTCTGAAGTTTTCCCTTGAACGCCCGAAGCTGTCGAATTCGGGCCAGGTTCGCGTTTTTGTAACCGATATTCAATGACTTCTCGACCTCATTCTCAAGAGCGGAAACGCGGGCATCGAGAGCGTCCAATCGCTCGTTGATGCGCTTGATCGCTTCGGCATTGCGATCCCTGCTGGACCCGAAATAGCCTGTGAGGTTGAGAAACTCAACGGTTCCTTTGAAAAGTGCGCCCGCCACCGGATTGAACGCGCTGACTCCCTTTTCATATTTGCCTATGACCTCTTTTGCTTTCTGGGGGTCATCCGGACCTGCATGTAGAGAAGTGATAGGAAGAAGGACAAGGGCGAGAGTCGCCAACGAGTAGGTGACAAATCTAAGCTGTCTTTTTTTGGGGTTGAACATTAGAAAACCTCTGGTCGACACCGAGTTTGGAGGGTACCCGAGAGCCATGCCATTTGCGCCATTTTTCTCAAGGAACCACCTCTCGCCTAGACGGCAGTTCGATTTCCAAGGTTCGCCGACTTCAGCTTGCCGAGTTCGAAGTGCGCTTCCTAGGGCCCCCTCGGTTACCTCCGGGACCGCCAATCATGACGCTAGACTTCTCAGTCGAGAGATGGCTCAGTGAGGAATTCTTCAATGTCGAGATCGCTCGATTCTGAATTCATTGCTGCCGACATCTGCATCGCAATCGCTCGACATCTGCCCTCTAGTCCCGATCACGACGAGAAGGGCTTTCACTCCGTCCGTTTAAGTGCGTCTTGCAGTTGTTCCTCAGTCCGCGCTCCGATAAGTGTGCCGCTTCGTAAAACCTATCGCCGTGACGGGGCATAGCGAGATTCTGGAAGATTTGAGCATCACGGACAGTTTGTTGTGACTGCCAAAAGCGGACTATTGCCCACCCCACCATCTGCAAGATATAGCTGGTCTCTCGGAAGGTCTCTCCTAGCCCCTGAATCTCGTGAGACTTCCTGAGATTCACATCAGAGAGTTTCCCCTGTTTATCTTCAGTCTTTAGGAGGGCGTCGGCGGTTCGACTCCGTCCGAGGCCGCCATCATCACAAACTTCGAACTTTCCGGAAATGCCGGAGAGTTGCGTACGCCCTTTAGTTGTCCGCCGTCTCGTGACCGAGCAGGTGGCGGACCGAATACATTTGGCCGGTGTGATAGGCGATGTGGAAGGCCATGTATTCCAGTGTGTATCCCCAGGTCCAATCGTCTCGCTCGGGCAGCTTGGTAGTCAGATCTGGTCGCATCGCCAGAACGTGCTGCTTGCAGGCTTCGTGGACTCTTTTGACCTCCGCATAAAGCTCCTGCGCCCCCATCTCCAGCGAAAATGGGCGATCCACGATATGCGGGTAGTAGCCAACCGCCTTGGTAGCCAACACGCTCTCGAGCTGGGGAAAGACCCAACGCGCTTCTCCGTAGGCGACGTGCGCCGCGAGCTCACCTACGCTTAGCAATCCTGGATGGGGGCGCACCCACACATCCTTGTCCTCGAGGCCGACGAATGCCTCGCTCATCTCCCAAATCGCGGAATCTAACGGCTTGAGCGCTTCTTCGTGAGTCATGGCCCAATTCTAGCTCGCCGCCATTCTTGCCCTTGCATCGTCCCTTCTTGAACAAAGTGAAGTTATGAAGCGGTGGCAAAAGATTGCGCTCAATGTGGCGGCCGTGGTTGGTGTGTCGCTCTTGGTCTGGAAAGATCCGGGTTACGTTGTGGGTGGGGTCGATGTTCTCGGCTGGCTAACCGAACTTCTCTTCGCTACTCTCCTCGGCTACGGCGCCGTTTGTTTGGGCCGGTACGTCGAGCGGAAGACGGGTAGCCCGATGCTGGGTCTCCCCAATCCGATTGGGGCCGCGATCCTCGTCGTTCCGATCGCTGTGCTCATTCATCTGGCCATCCAGCTTGCCAATAAGTATCCGATGGCGCTCTACTTCGACCTTCGCTTCGGTGTTTTCGTCGCCATCGCCGCATCGGCCATCAACCGCTACTGGACGCCGGAGGAGCCTCGGCCCTTTGCCTTTCTAGAGTCTGGTCGTCGAGGTTCCGTCGCGCAGACCAACGCCCAGGGTCTGCCCGTTCGCTGTGAACTGATCACAGTCCGTCGCCGAGTTAGCGAGTTGGTTCGTGAGGTCGAGATCGACGTCCGGCGGCAGGGCTGGACACCGGAATCGGCCAGCCGTTGGTCCCGCTTGTTGCCAAGCGGATTGAAGGAGACGGTTTCCGTGAGTCCGGGATTCTTCTCGATCGAGGGCGCCTCGCAAGGCACCCTCGACGGCGGCTCGCCGGTTTCGGATCCGGGATCATGGTCGACGGTCGTCTTCGCGACCGAGGCCGGCGTCGTTCCGGCGGCGAACCCATACGACCGCACGTGACCCGGCTCGCCGCTCGATATACTAAGTTCAATGGCTCTGCTCGCCCTGCTGATTCTCGCCCAAACCTCACCGATCGAGGCCAGATTCGCCGAAATCGAAGCGGCGTCCAGAGGGGCGCTGGGAGCCGCCGTCATCACGCCGCAGTCGAGCCACTATTCCCGAAAAGGCGAGCGGTTTTCGCTGCAGAGCGTCATGAAGCTGATCGTCTCCATGGCCGCGCTCGAACAGGTGGACCAGGGCAAATGGAAGCGGGATCAGAAGTTCGTCTTCCATCGCTCCGACCTGAGCCTCTCGCACCAGCCCCTTGCGGACCGCCTGGGAAAGAAGCCTTCGATGACCGTCTCTTTGTCGGATTGCATCGAGATAACCGTCACCCAAAGCTGCAGCGCGGCCGGAGACTTCTTGATCCGTCAGATGGGTGGAACTTCGGTCGTCAACGCGTTCCTGCGGAAGCACAAGATCGACGGGATGTCGGTCGACCGCCAGGAGCGGGACCTGCAGACGAATGTCGTCGGCCTAACCTGGCGCCCCGAGTTCGTCGACGCCCGCCGCCTCGAAGCGGCAACCAAGCGGTTGACGGATGCGCAGAAAGGGGCGGCTTACAAGCGGTATCAGATGGACCCCCGCGACACGACCACCCCGGAGGCGATGGGGCGGCTTTTGCAGAAGCTGGTGACCGGTCGTCTGCTGTCGGCTCCGTCGACGCGGTATTTGATGGGTGTTATGGAGCGAACGGAGACGGGGCCGGACCGCCTGCGGGCGGGGATCCCCAAGGGCTGGAAGCTGGGTAACAAGACCGGCACGAGCTCTTCGTGGAAAGGCGTCGCCTGCGCGACAAATGACGTTGGATATGTTCGGGGGCCGTCGGGCGAGTGGTTGGTCATCGTTGCGCTCTTGCGCAACTCAAAGCTGGATGCGGATGCTCGGGCTGGCGTCCTGCGGCAGGTCGGTCAGGCGGCATTTCTGGGTCGGTGACGGCATTTGACTCGAATGGAACCGCAGAGATCGCTGCAGCGGAACGCAGAAGGATTCAGGGATCAGAGAAGTTGTACCGAGCAGCCCCTTCTGTGTTCCTTTCTGCGACCTCATTCTGTGGCCCTCTGCGGCTAAAGGCTCGCGAAACCTGAAATCGGCATGTTCTGAGAATATGCCGATATTTTCTAGATTTGTCGGCATATTGATGTAATATGCCGATGAGATAGGCAGATCATCGGCATATGCGAAATGACCCGTCAAAGCCCTATAACGACCTGCCCCGGCTCCCGCCGGAGGCTGAAGTCGAGACTCTTGCAACCCTGAAAGCCGTCATCGGGGCGAATCGGGCTTTGGCGGAACTGAAGGCGGCGGGAAACCTCATTCCCAATCAAGCTTTGCTTGTCCGCGCCGTGCTGCTCCAGGAAGCGAAGGTGTCGTCGGAGATCGAGAACATCGTGACGACGAACGACGAATTGTATCGAGCTTTCACCGAGGATCCGGAGCGAACCGACCCGCCGACGAAGGAGGTCTTGCGCTACGAGCATGCCCTTTGGACTGGTTTCAACCGCATTCGAGAGGGCCAAGGCCTGCAAGCGGACGCTTTCGAGAAACTTGTGCAAGTCATCAAGGACCCTTCTTACGGGATTCGAGAGCGGCCGGGAACGCGGATCATGAACCGGACGACCGGTAAGCCGGTCTACACCCCGCCCGAAGGCAAGGCCCGCATCGCCGGACTTCTCGAGAATCTGAGCGACTATATGAACTCCGAAGATGGAACCGACCCCTTGATAAAGATGGCGGTGGCGCATTATCAGTTCGAAGCGATCCACCCGTTCCACGACGGCAACGGCCGCACGGGCCGAATCGTGAACATTCTGTTTCTGGTCCACGCCGGCGTTCTCGACCTCCCGATCCTCTACCTCAGCCACTACATCATCCAGAACAAGCCCGCCTATTACCGCGGCCTGCGTGGGGTGACAGAAGAAGGCCGCTGGGAGGAGTGGATCACCTTCATGCTCCGTGCGATCGAGGTCACGGCTTTGGACACGAGGCGCCGGATCGTGGCGATCCGGGACGCTTTGGCGGCGGCGGTTGTTTTTGCTTCGGAGAATATGACGCGGGGATATCGGAAAGAGCTGATCGAACTCGTCTTCCAGCAACCCTACACCCGGATTCGCTTCCTTGAGGAAGCGGGCCTCGCGAAGCGAGACGCGGCCTCGGCGAACTTGAGGGAGCTAGAGCGCATAGGGATCCTGCGCAGCATCAAGCGGGGGCGTGAGGTTTTGTATGTGAACGAGTTGCTGCTGGAGATTCTGGGGAAGGAGTGACTTGGAGCCCGCCCAGCACCCCCCAAACCTTCTGCATTAATCGGTTCACTTACTAAAATCAAGACAGACCCGCTGACAAGACAGGGACGGCGGAGGTGCGGCAGCAGGCCAACGCTGTCACCTCCAAAAATGAGCGATTTTCGAAAAACTAAACCCTTTTGAACGATTTGATACTACAATAGACAGGCGCTTTCGGAGCCCAACTTCAAAAAATGAATTTCATAGATCTCTTTGCGGGTTTGGGAGGATTTCATGTCGCGCTCAGTCGCTTAGGCCATCGTTGCGTGTTTGCCTCTGAGCTGGATCCGACTTTGAGGCAAATCTACGAAGCAAACTTTGGCG
>JBKJIP010000029.1:0-4141 GCA_046598515.1 Fimbriimonadaceae bacterium
CTTTGAGGCCGCCGGCCTCACTCGGGATGAAGTCAAGCACTCGCGATTCCTCTCGTTTCTGCTGAGTCCGAGCGAAGCGCATGGTCTTGGAGATTCATTCCTGCGTCGATTCCTGCAAAGGGCTCTGCGAGGCTCACAGTTGGAGGACCTCGGCGTTAGCGCTCTCAACCTAGAGCTCTGGGACCTGAGCGACACAGAAGTCCGAGTCGAATGGGCCAATATCGATATCCTGATTCTAAACTACACGCACCGACTTGCCGTGATTGTTGAGAATAAGGTGGGCAGCGGCGAGCACTCCGGCCAACTGGATCGTTACTATTCCGCCATCCAACATCAGTTCAGCGGCTGGAAGATCGTTCCCGTCTTTCTCTCACCCTTCGGCCTCACCCCGTCCGACCCAAGGTATATGCCGATCGACTACGAAGTGGTGGCGACCATCATTGAGGGGCTTGCCACTTCGCCTTCCCGGGCGCCTGCCGTCGTTCTAGCTCTTCAACACTACATTCAAGTTCTCAGGAGACATGTCGTGACCGATTCATCTGTGAAAGACCTTTGCCGGGAAATCTATCGCAAGCACAAGAAGGCCCTCGATCTCATCTTCGACTATCGACAGGACCATGTCGGCGGAGTCCTCGAATACATCATCGCCATGATCGACACGGATGAGGCGATTGCCCGCGGGCAGAACAAGGAGAACTCGACTACGTTTTTGCCGGTTTCATGGACCAATTGGATGCCAGTTTCAGAGGAAACCTGGTGGGCTTCGGAAGGTTGGCTGATGCTCTTTTGGTTCGAGGCGAGCGATGCCGGTATCAAACTCGTCCTGTGCATCGGGCCGGGAGACAGATTGCTCGCCCAGGCGTGCTTGAATGCCGCCCAGGCCAACAAACCGCCTTTCAATCCACAGCGCCGTGAGGTAGGGAAACATTGGAGTCGCCTATTCACGACGACGCTCGTGCCCGCCCAGATTGTGGGGACTGCTGATACCGAGCAGATCATTGGGGAGTTCGATAGCGCATGGCGCCAGTTCGTAAATTCTCAGATGCCTTTCCTTGAATCGGTGCTGTCGAATGCAGTTAAGGAAGTTGCTCCGTAACCAGCCCTCAGCGAATCCGCTTTGGCTTGTGGCGAGACGCCCCGAAGGTGCAGTCGCACGTCGTCCGGCTTCGCCTCCCTCCTCGGCGGCTGCCGCGAGGAGACAAGCTGGTGAACTCGGTCTTCGACCGTACCGCATTTTGTAAAAGGTCCACCTGTCCCGCATTTGACCGATGCGTTGAATACGACCTTTGCGCTGTTCCAGCAGAGTGGGGCTCCATGGTAAGTCAAGATTGATGAGGGTGCCGAGACGCTGAAGATTCAAGCCCTCTGAAGCTGCGTCCGTCCCACTCAGCAGTCTGATTTCTGCTCGCTGCACCTGTGCCTTGATTTCGTCCCGACTAAGCGGCGTAAACGAACTATTTCGCATGACCCTAGACTTATTGCTTCCGGCGTTGATTGCGGTCGGCTCCTTGGGATATCGAGCTGATAGCCGCTCCGCCAACCAAAGCACGGTTTTCGTTCAAGAGCGGGATTTCCACGAACACGGCGACAATCACCGTCAAGCCATAGCGAAGGGTAATGCTTGGCACTGTACGACACTTTGCCTAAGTGGAGTTCTGAGGCGAACAACCACGTTATAATCCACCATGAGATTCATAATCGCCGTTCTGCTCGCCACGGTGACCGCTCTTGGCTCTAGCCAACCCGCCACAAGACTCTGGGTCAAGACCGTCGCTCAGCCCAACACCGACGCGATTGTCGACATGGCGAGGGATAATGCTGGAAACATCTATCTCTGCGGCGCCTCCGTACAGGACCCGGGCCCCCGCTACGCGATGCTGATCGCCAAATTCACTAAAGACGGCATTAAGCAGTGGGAAAGGACGTACCCAGGCACATCGGGTCATTCGGTCGCATATTCAATAGCAATTGATCCGAACGGCCATCCGATCGTGGCTGGCAACACTCAGTTCGCTTCTTCCAATGGACAAAGCCGGATCCTCAAAGTCAGCGCCGCGGGCGGGGACATCCTCTACGACACGGTGAGTGCGGCGAGCGTCGGAGCCCAGTGGTACGACTTGGCCGTGGATGTTCAGGGGGAAGCGACTGCAACCGGCTACATCGATAATGGTGCCGGGAAAGTGATGCGAACATCGCACTTCCTGAGCAACGGAACCCTGGCTTGGAGCCGGGACTACTCCTATCCCGGTCTCAACGGGGCCGTGGATCAGCACGGCTTTGGGGTCGCCGTGGACTCATCGAGCAACATTTATGTTTGCGGAGTCAACAACAACTTTCCGAATGGGTCCTACAACACGATGGTGAAGTACAGCCGCACCGCAACCCAGTTGTGGATGAAGCATTACACCCAAAATCAGGGCAACTATCCACGCGGGTTCGGCCTTGGGCCGGTCAACGTGTCCAGCATGGGTGTGCATGTAACCGACGGCGGGGCCTCGCACCAACTTCATGTCGTCCAATTCGATGCAAATGGAACCCAGTTGGGATTCGCAAAGATTGTTGGCGGCTTTAACGGTGCTTCGCCGACGACGGCCGGGTTTGAGGTGGACCCGGATGGGACTACCTATTGGGTTGGTTCTTCTTATGTCAGCGGACAGCTAAGAAACCAATTCCGAGCATACACAGTCCCGGCGGGGATTGGATACACCATCACCGCCCAGGATCCTGACGTTCGTGCCGTGGGGGCTGGAATCGGGGGAGGCGACGCCTACTATGCGACTCGGGGATTGGGGCCTAGCTCGTACCCTTCATCTATCTACGGCTGGCATTCTTCATCTCTCAGCCGGCCAATGTGGGAAGAGAAGATTTTTGGTTCGACGGCCAATGGCCAGATCGCAGTCGCCACCGTCAAGCGAATATTGGTCGATCCGTTGGGAGACGTCTACGTAGCGGGCGATTTTTCGGGTGCTCAGAGCCAAGACATCTTCCTCGCCAAATACGAAACGGGCCCGGTGGCCGAGGATGACTTCTCAGAGTCGCAAGTGAATCAAATGGTTAGCTCCGTTCCTGGCGGTTTCCTGGCCAACGATGGCCAGGTGCAGCAGTCTAGTTTTGCTTTCCTCTCCATGCCGCAGCACGGTGCATTCACATTCTCTTCGGACGGCACTTATACCTACGTGCCGGATGCGGGCTTTGCCGGAAGAGATCGCGGCTTCTACCGCTTCACTCGGACGAACGGTACTGCGCCCAGAGTTTCGGAAGCAATGATCGAGTTCACCGTTTATCCCAACTTGACCGGAGCGACCTTTAGCCCGTCAACCTTAAAGGGCGGCAGCGCGACGACGTTAACGGTGACGAGTTCAAGTGCCCCGAACACCGACACGCCGTTGTCGTTGGCAAACTATCCGAACTGGATTATTCCGATTGGCACCCCAAGCATCTGGAAGGATCGAAAGTTCGGCAAGCTTCTCGTCGCGACGAGTCCCGTCGCGAGCACTCAGAACGGCTCGATCTTAGTCAGATCTGGGTCATCGTTCACAACCGCTACGCTGACAGCCACACCCTAGGCGACGTGGCGCGCCAGCAAACCGTTGAAGTGGTGGGTGAACTGCTCGCCTTTCGGTGAGAATAGTCCGCACGAGAACGCAATGACACGAACCTTGCCAAGGCCCTTGGCCTTGTGAAAATTGACCATGAAGGAGTCACGTAACTCCTTCCTATCACACAGTAGGCCGAAAGCAATCAGTTGATGAGTCTTGCCTCCACCCGTGCTCTCGCTGAGGCGGAAGATAGCTTAAGCGCCGGAGGAATTCGACTTGAGACGTTGAAAGCTTCGTCAAGAAACTACGAGGCGCAGATGTAACGGCGATACAACCGTTACCTGTTACCTGTTACCTGTTACGCGACAGAGACAGGGACATGGAAAGGGACATGGACAGTCGTCGCTTAGAGTTTAGGGTTTTGGGTTTGTGGTCTGGTAGGAACGCGAGCCGCGAGCCGGACCATTTCGTTCCCGACTAGCCCTCGACGGAGCCCCAATCCGAGTGATCCGACGGGAAATGCGAAATTCTCAAAATTCTCTGACACTTTTTGGTGTTGTCGTGCGAAGAAACTGACCCATCACAGGTACAGACGCACGACA
>JBKJIP010000106.1:0-3642 GCA_046598515.1 Fimbriimonadaceae bacterium
AACGCCATGAAGCAGAGGGCGAAGATGAACGCGAGCACCGCCCTCATGCTGGATTAGATACCGTCCGCCGCATTTGGTGGTCGAGCGCTTCCGTGAAGTGATGCGCCGTCCAATCGAGAGAAATCGGGGTGATGGATACGAATCCCGCCAAGACGGCTTCGACATCGGTCCCGGCCTGCTCGGGGTCCATGACGACCACGCCGCCCTGCCAGTAGTAGGGCCGGTTCCACGGGTCATGGCGAAGCTCGACGCGATCTTTATAGACGCGACGACCCATGGCCGCCACGCGGTGACCTCTTAGCTCGGGGATATCGATGTTTGGCACGTTCACGTTCAGGAACGTGAGAGGAGGCGGCTCTGTTCCCATCAACAGATCCCAATTCTCGCGCAGCCACTGTGCGCCGGTCGGGTAGTGGATCGGTGACCCCGAAACAAAGCAGGCCATACTCAGCGCGATCGAGCGAATCCCGTTGATTGCCCCTTCCATCGCGCCGGCGACAGTTCCGGAGTAGGTCACGTCGAAACCCAGGTTGGGGCCATTGTTGAATCCGCTCAAAACCAGATCGCAGCCATCGGGCCAGCAGATCGTAAGCCCGACGTTCACGCAGTCGACTGGTACGCCATTGACTTCATAAGCTTCCAAGCCGTCCCAATCGAAGGGTTTTGCCCGAAGGGGATCGTGCAACGTCATCGAGTGGCCGCAAGCGCTTCGCTCCCGATCCGGGGCGACGACCTTGACTTCGCCATGTTCGCGCGCGACCTCGACCAACGCGGCCAGCCCCGGCGCCCGGATGCCATCGTCGTTCGTGATCAGGATGCGCATAGGGATTTATTGTGTCCCTTTGGCCGGGTGCTCCGCCTTTGCTCCTAAAGGATTGCGGAAACCAACTCGGAGGGTAGATTGTCTCGGATAATAGAACGGCTTCTCTTCATGTCCATCGTCAACCACACGCATTCGCGTCGAGCCGTTTTCGCGTTCAAGCGCGCCCTTCTCCAGCTTCGCCGGCTGGGGCAAGACAGCGTGTCGGGACCTCGGCTCTACGTGGGATCGCCCATCGACGAGAATCTTCCCGTGGCTGCGGAGTCGAAGACGGGGTTTTGGACGGACGCTACGATCGCGGAAAGACGGCTGCAACTCGGCAAAGTCCAAAATCTGCGCATCGCTTTGCGACGCCTGAACGGAATCCGCATTCCCGCGGGAGAAACGTTCAGCTTTTGGCGGCAAATCGGCCGAGCTACGGCCGGACGCGGCTATGCGACCGGCCGCGAGCTTCGCGAAGGCTGCATCATCCCGAGCATCGGCGGGGGCATATGTCAGCTTTCGAACGCCCTCTATGACCTGGCTCTGAAAGCCGATTGCGAGATCGTCGAGCGGCATGCGCACACTCGAGTTGTGGCCGGTTCGGCGGCCGAGGTCGGGCGCGATGCGGCGGTGGCGTGGAACTACATCGACCTGCGGTTCCGGCCCCGACGCGACATGCAGATCGAGGCTTTTCTTACCCGCGATGAACTCGTCATTCGCTTTCGCATGGCGAGCCAACTAGCTCCCGTCGCAAAGCGGTCTTCGGTAATCAGGGTGATCCAGGACACCGGCTCCTGCGTTACTTGCGGGGAATCTGGTTGCGAACGTCATTCGCCGGAGCTTCTTTGGGATGGGACGCGGCGAACCGCGTTTGTGCTGGACGCCGTATGGCCGGAGTGGCAAACTCTGCTTTCCGAGATCGAGGGCGATGTGGTCGTGCCGATTGAGGGCGGCCGCTGGCGCATGCCGCGATACGCGTGGAAGCCGGGCTCCCATCGTCTCGTATCCGCACCCTCCGCGGCTCTTAAGCGAGCCCTTCAGGCAAGGCGACAAGCTGGCGCGCCTCCGCCGGTCGTTCGCGCGGGCCAGTTGGCGTCGGATGTGATGGTCGCTCAAGCTCTCGGACGGAAGCTCGACGCCGAGCACGAGCATCTCATCATCGCCCAATCTCTCTTGCCCGGGCTTCAGATGGCCGGTCTTTTGGGCGGTCGATCCTATTCGGTCCTGATGACGCGGATGCCGATGGCCGAAGTGCATCGCCGCCTGGATGCGGCGCTCGAGGCTTTCCCGGACCAGCGTCTCCTTGGCGATTTCCGAGCCGACCCGGCTCTCGTGGAAGCCGAGCGGGTCGCGCTGGACGGGGCGGATCAGATCATCACTCCCCACCCAGGGATCGCGTCGCTGTTCCCCGGTCGAGCCCGGCTTGTGCCGTGGCAGATTCCAGTTTCCCCGGTCGAGCGGGTGCCCGAGAAGCTCGTCGTCTTCGCGGGCCCGGCCGCCGCCCGGAAGGGCGCGTATGCCTTTCGCGAGGCAACTCGAAACTTGCCGATCGCGGTGCTGGGGAAGAATTTGGAATATCCGGGATTCTGGTCCGGTTCCGACGTCCGCCCATCGGATTCCTGGCTCTCTCGGGCGGCGATCGTCGTTCAGCCCTCGATCTGCGAGGAGCGCCCAGTGACTCTCATTAAGGCGAGGGCGGCCGGTATTCCGATAGTCGCCACGGAGATGTGCGGCCTTGCCGAAGGCGAGTATCACCGGGTCGATTTCGGAGACGCGAGCGCGATTCGGGAGTTGCTCGAGAAGATCTTATGATCGGAAGAAATTCAAATACATCCAGCCGAGAAATGCCCCGGCCCAAATGAACCCGATCAGCAGATAATGCTTCAGCCAACAGCGAGTTTCGCGCTCGCCTTTCGCGTAGGCGACGAAGTACAGCGTCGCCGCGAGGAGCGCAGCGGCGGGGAGGGCGAAGCGCTGGAAGATCACGCAGAACGTGGCGATCTTGCAGAACTGGAAGGCGATGGGTTCCAGGCGGGTTCGGGGGGTGTTCGTCGATGCATCCATGTTCCGGTTCCTGTATCTTACGCGGGCTCATGGAAAGAGCATGGGGCTCATATACCAAAGGGTGCATGATCCGCAACCGAGCAGGATGAAGGAGACTATGGCAATAAGCCATTTGCTGGCGACCGGCATCGGACTTGGCGGCTGCGTATCGTAGCCGCAATGAATACAGAACCGGGTCCATGCGATCGGCTTTCCACACTTGGGGCACGGCGCGCATTCATCCTCTTTGTCAATGGATTCCACACTTGGATGTTAACCGCAGATTCTCCAATCCCATGACTCCTTGAGGATGAGTTTCCTGGGCACTTCAGGTAAACCCGACGCAATGGTCCTCGTCGCCCTCGCCATGACGCAAGCCCTCTATTCCGAACCCCTTCGCCCGCAGTTTCACTTCACCTCTGAGAAAGGCTGGCTGAACGATCCGAACGGGCTGGTCTACTACGAAGGCGAGTACCACATGTTCTTCCAACATAATCCCTTTGGGACCGAATGGGGAAACATGACCTGGGGGCATGCCGTCAGCCGAGACCTGGTGCGTTGGAAGCAGCTGCCGCATGCGATCGAGCCTGACGCCCGAGGCACGATCTATTCGGGCTCGGCGGTGACCGACCCGAAGAACACAAGCGGACTGAACGCCGATATCATCGCCCTGTACACATCCGCCGGCGGCAAGAGTGACGCCTCGAAGGGCCAGCCCTTCACGCAAAGCCTCGCTTACAGCCGGGACAAGGGCCGAACCTTCACCAAGCTTCCGAATCCGATTCTCGGCCACATCG
>JBKJIP010000128.1:0-6547 GCA_046598515.1 Fimbriimonadaceae bacterium
TTCCGTTTTGCGGGCATGGGCGGCTTTTCTGGCCACCGTGAGCGGAGTCGAGCGGCGGGCCCAGCCGGATGTGCCCGCCGCGACTACCGAGCCGGGAGTTTGGATGCGGCCCTGGGCCGGGCGTTCGGAGCCCAAGGCGGCCCGCAGGAAGCGGGTCTTGCCGCCCGCGGCGGGGCCGACCACGCAGAGTGACTGGCCCGCGCGCAAGGTTGTCGTGATTGTCGGTCCCTGGGGGACCGGGCTAAATCCATCCAGAACGAGGAACTCGCTCACAGAATGATGAGCTCTTTCGGAGAGTGCGTCAGAATCTCGATCCCGGTCTCGGTCACCACCACGTCATCTTCGATGCGAACGCCGCCCCAGCCGTCGAAATAGGCGCCGGGCTCGACGGTCCACACTTGGCCCGGCTCAAGGACATCGTCCGAACCGGAGGCCAAACGGCCCGCGTCGTGAACGAGCAATCCGAGTCCATGTCCCAAACCGTGCCCGAAGGCGGAGGCCATGCTCTTCTCGTCGAAAACCTCGCGGGCGCGAGCATCGACATCGTGAGCGCGTACGCCGGGCCGCATCATTTCGAGCGCGGCGAGCTGAGCTTTCAGAACCTGATCATAAACTTCCCGCTGGCGAGCGTCGGGCTCGCCGACGGCGACAGTGCGGGTGATGTCACTGTTGTAACCGTTCTTCTTCGCGCCGAAATCGAAGGTGATCAGGTCACCTTTCTCGACGATTTTCTCGCTCGCCCGGCCGTGGGGCAGGGAACCGCGCCATCCAGAAGCGGCGATGATATCGAAAGCGACCTCCGCGCCTTGACGGCGCATGAAGAACTCCATGTCCAGCGCGAGATCGTATTCGGAAACGCCAGGCTGGATCATGCGCTGCACATGGGTGAAGCAAGCATCGGCGATCGCGCACGCCTCTCGAATCTTGGCGACTTCTTCGGGGGTTTTGACCTTCCGGAGAGGGGAAATCACATCTCCCATTGAAACGAGCTCGACACCGAGACCATCGCGCCACTGCTCATACGTGAGGTAAGTCGCATTCTGAGGTTCGAATGCAAGTTTGCCAACACTCAATCGCCCCAGGTTATGCTTGATGAAGTCGACAAGTTTGACGGGCGAGGCATAGGTCTCGACGGCCATGTTCTTGACCTGATCGGCGGCCTGCACTCGGTAACGGCTGTCGGTGATGAAGACCGCATCGGATTCGGTGACGACGGCCGTCCCGAAGGAACCGGAGAAGCCGGTGAGCCAGGTGACATTCGTGAGGTCGGAAACGAGGATGGCGGGAATACTTCGCGCCGCCATCGCTGCGCGCAATCGATCAAGGGTGCTCATACAGTGTCTCTTTGGAGAAGGGTCAGGGCCTGAAGGGCGAGAAGATAACCATGGGAGCCGAAGCCGACGATCTGACCCACGGTGATGGGGGCGATAACGGAGTGGCGGCGGAACTCGTCCCGAGCATGGACATTGCTCAGATGAACTTCCACCACGGGTAGCCGAACGGAGACGAGAGCATCCCGCAGCGCGATCGAGTAATGGGTCAAGCCGCCGGGGTTGATGACAATACCGTCCGCCCATTGCCGGTGCTCTTGGATGGTGTCGATAAGGACCCCTTCCGAGTTCGACTGAAGGATCCGGGCTTCCACGCTCATTTTTTGGGCGTTTAGCAGGATGTCGGCATCGATTTCGGCGAGCGTCTTTTTGCCATAGACATCGGGCTCACGGAAGCCGGTCAAATTAAGGTTGGGCCCGTGAAGGACTAGAACTTTAAGCGGAGTGGTCATCGTTGGTCTTTTCCGCGGGCACGGCGCTTTCCGGCAGCAAGTGCGGGATGCCGTCTACGATCGGAAACGTATTGTGGCACTGGTCGCACACCAAGTTCAGCCCGTCCAGCCGCAGGTGCGGGTGATTCTCGCAAAGCGGGCACGCGAGGATGGCCAGGAGGGTGGGATCGATCATCGGTGCGCCGCCGCGACCTCGCGGTAGACCCCCTCCGTAATCGCGGCGGAATCCTTCCAAGTGAAGCGCTCTTCCTGCTTGAAGCCCAACTGCCGCATGGCAAGGAGCTTACTCGAATCGCCGGTGAGCAGGTCCTCGATTTGGCGCGCCCAATCGTCCGGATTGAAGCTAGGCGCGATGACGGCGGCGTTTCCCGCGATCTCTTTATGCGCATCGGCCGGGCTGGCCAGAACCGGGCTTCCACAACGATACGCTTCGAGCAGCGTGATTCCGAACCCTTCGTATAGGGCGGGGGCGAGATAGAGATCGGCAGCGGAGTAGAGAGCGTTGAGCTGGTCTTGCGCGACGAAACCAGTGAAATGCGTTCGATCGCCGGCATGCTCGTCACCCCATCCGGCCTTGCCGGTGACGATCAAGCGATGGGGAAGATCGGATCGTAGCCGATCGGCGGCCTCGATGGCAAGCTTCATGTTTTTGCGCGGCCATCGGGTGCCCACGGTCAGCATGTAGGGCCCTTCGAGTCCGAGCTCTTCCCTAATCTTTTCCCGGGCAAGGTCCGGATCCACGCGGGCGACGAGGGGACCACAAGCGTTGGGGGTCACTACGACTTTGTCGCCGACACCGATCCATCGCTTGATTTCGCCCTTGCTGAACTCGGAAACCGTGAGCACGCGATCGGCGCGGCGACAAGAGGGGGGCACGAAGCGCTGCAGGAGCAAGCGATCTTGGGGCTTGAACCACGAGGGATCGGCATAGAACGATAGATCGTGAACCGTGGTGATCCCGCCATGGGATATGAGGGGGCTCAAGTTGTATTGAACATGAATGACCGAAGCCTTGCGCCGCCGGGCAGCGAGGGGAAAACGGAGCATGCTCCACCAGCGATCCCGCCTCGACTGAACGCAAATCCAATGAAATCTTGGATGGTCGGGAATCTCTTGGGGGCGGGGTGCGTTGCTAAAAAGTAGGTATTCCGTATCGGAATCCTGGAGCATGAGGCCTTGCACCAGACCGGTCCAGTAGGACGTGTCACCGGTGCTTTGGCGGCCAATCAAGCGGGCATCGAGCGCGACGAGAGGTCGATTCATGAGAGGGTTATTGGTACGAAACCTGCTTTAATTGGTAGACAGCTATTCTAACGGAGTTCCGGAAAACAATGAATAAGAGAAAAACCCCGTGGGGCGTTATTGTCATTTTGGTCGGTTTGGTGGGCGCCATCAGCTATTCGAAGATGGCCGACTTGGCTCCCGCCGTCGGCACGATCGAAGAGATGCAGGAGCGTGAAGAGGAGCGCATGAAGGCGAAGGCCCAGGAAATGGCCGAGGCCCAGCCGAAGGCGCTTGGCGAAGGCCGAGAAGCCCCGAGCGCGAGCCAGGTCGCGAGCGTGGTGAACAAGACCAAGGAGCCGAACCTCACCGACATGAAGCGCAAACCGGTCGCCAAGGCCGCGGTGGCGATGATCATGAACCCGAGGGCGAAGGTCACGCAGGTTCCCGTCAACGAGGCCCAGCCGTTCCGAGATTTCTGGCGGGAAGACAGCGGTCGCGCCAAAATCGGCAAGTAGGGAGGCTCTTGCAAGAGTGTTTGCGGAGGGCCGTGAATTGTGAATCGTGAATTGTGAATGGGCGAACGGGAACCCGGGCGATGGGTCTGAGGTGGCTGTTTGGCGACTTTTGCAAGAAAGCTCTGGGATTCTAACAATTGTGAAAGAGGGACGGGATTGTCCGGTCCCTCTTTGCATTAGCCTTCGATGAACTCATCGAAAATGGGAAGATATATCTCCCAATCTCCCCGCCCTTTCGCCTTCAGGTAGGTCGGAAGCGACAGGTAGGGGATGAAATGCGGTCGCTTCGGCTTACGCGCCAGCCGCATATGCGCCTGTTGAGGTGTCTTATCCCCCTTCTTCAAATTGCAGCGTCGACAGCAGGCGACAAGGTTCTCCCAGGTGTGGGGTCCTCCCGCCCAGCGGGGCACGACGTGGTCGATTGTGAGTTCCCGTCCACGGTTGCCGCAATACTGGCACGTGTAGCTGTCCCTAGCGAGCACGGAGTGTCGCGAAAGGCGAAGCTGCGGCATGGGACGCCGCACCGGATAGCGCATTTTAAGGACACTTGGCGCGTCCAAGGGACCGCGACCAGTGGCGATCGGTTGATCGCGCTCCTGTAGAACCTCGGCCTTGCCTAACAAGACCAATGCCATGGCACGTCGCATGGTGCAGACATTCAGCGGTTCATAGTTGCTATTCAGCAGTAAGACTTCACCCATGTTTCTCTCCTAGATCATTCGTTCTCCTTCAGATTTCAAAGCTCAGATCCCCTTAAAAGAAAAGGGCTCGCACGCAGACGCGCACGAGCCCGTGGAGGGACTGGCCACACGTATTATCGTGTCGCGCCATGACGGCGGCCAAGCCATTAAGCTCCAGGTTGCAGCGCGCGTATGAATCATCGCTTCAGTCATTAGAGACGATACCCTCAACGGGTTTGTTGCTCGGGATTTTTGTTAAGGGTTGCTTGGGTGCTGGTCTCGCGCTTCGCGACAAGCCCCCTCCCCAACGGTTCCCCCGCGCACAGGCATCGCGGGGGAACCAGGGCATAGAGCGCAGTCGACGCTCTCAAAGTGGGAGTCCTCCGCGGCTCGCGATTATCATCGGGCATTGGACCAGCAGCCTAGGCCCCATGCCGAGGCCCGATTTTAAAGCGCGACCATGGGTCGCGCACTCCAAGGGAAACCGATCGCCCGATTAGGCCGTCTCTACCATTCATGCAACCGTTGCGGGCGTGGTGTCGCATACTTATGGGAAGCTAACGCGCCATGTCAGAGGCCCCTCCGGCGACCAAACCAACTCCTATATGGAAGAATCCGACCGTCAGTCGGCTTCTTCTGGTTGCGCTATTTGCCGAAATTGGCTACGCGGTCCTGAACATCTCGACCATGCCGGTCTACCTCAGCTACGACCGAAATTTCGGCGCGTCGTCGGCGGTCTACGTGTTCTGCGGCTTCCTCTTTGCCGAGGCCGCCATGAAGGGGCCGATGGGTCATCTTGCGGATCGTGTCGGCAGTCGTCGATTGATGATGCTTGCACCGCTGCTGACGGTTGGCACCGCGATCGCTTCGCTTTTTGTGCCTCACTTCGATCCCAAAGTGGGCGAGCCGCTTGAAGTGTTTATCTTCATCGTCCTGCGTCTCATCGATGGTATCGGAGCGGCCATGCTGTGGCCGGCGGCTTTTGCCCTTATGGGGAATTCTGTGTCCGACGCCAAGCGCCAAGAAGCGATGTCGCTGCTCAACATGTGTTATCTGGTCGGAGTCGCACTCGCGCTTCCGATCGGAGGCATCGTCGAGGATACGACGGGTCCGTTTTTGGCGAAAACGGGGCTCGGCAGTCATGCGGGCGGCATTATTCTCGCCGCCGTTCTCTTTGGGGTCGTTTCCCTCACGGTTTCACGGGTAGTCCAGGTCGATGCCAAGCCTTTGCACGATGATGCTCATGGGGCGGGCCTCGACGCTAAACAGCTCATTCAGACGTGGAAGCAGATTCCAAGCTATCTTCTCTTGGCGGTGCTGACGTTCGCCGGGATCGGCTTCCCGATGGGGATCATCAAGATCATCGCGCAGGACGAGTTCAAACTTTCCGCGACCCAGTTCGGCGCCCTCGTCATGCCTGGGGCGATCGCCATGGCCCTATTCAGCGTGCCCATTTCCAAGGTGGGCGAGCGTATCGGCCGGGCGCGGGCTGTTCACATCGGGATGTTCTCCTGCGCGGTCGGTATCACCCTGATCAGCATGGGTGCCTTCTTTGAATTCTTCCGTTCGCCTTGGATTTTGGCTCTGGGCGGAATTCCGGTCGGGCTGGGCTTCCTCCTGACGATCCCTGCCTGGCTCGCTAGCGTGAGCGATATCAACCCCTCGAAGCGGGCCGCGAATATTGGCGCGGTCATGACGGCCCAGGGCGTCGGCGCGATGATTGGAGCACCGCTTGGGGGTAACGCCTATGAAAAGCTGGTTCCAGTTGGGGAGCGCCTTGGCTTGGGAGCCCACTTCGGACACTTTTCTCCCTTCATAGGCACTGCTATCTGCATTTGGCTTGCCTGGCTCATCGGCTTACGCATTCTGCGCGACCCTCGCTAGCGGTCTTCAAGGTCTTTTGGCCCTAAGGCTTGTGATTTTTAAGTCAATGATGGAGAATATTAATCGATGAACTTGAGCGCACTAAACCTGCTCGCCGACTTCGGACCTGAGATGGCTGCCGTGGTGGTTCCCCTCGGAATCTTTATGATTCCGATTGTCGCCATCTTGACAAAGCACCAGCAGAAGATGGCCGAACTCATGCACCACGGTGGTCAAGATAACCAGTTGATTGCCAACTTACAACGCGAGGTTTATGAACTGCGCCAGATGGTGATCCAGCATGCCGTCGCCCTCGATGACATCGGCATGGGGCGGGGTTCATTGCCCCCCACCAATCCTCCGGCAAGCCCGCCTCCTCCTCCCGGGATGCCGGGCGGTGGCTGGTAAGGGCAAAAAGAGAAGGGGCCCGCGCGATTCGCGCGGGCCCCTTCTTGAGTTTCGGCCAGCTTATCTGCCGCCCT